>CAYJJP010000040.1:0-12222 GCA_964370525.1 uncultured Desulfovibrionaceae bacterium
TGACTAAAAAATTCTTTTATTTTAAGTCATTAATGTCTTTTTCAGTGACGACTATATAATTTTGAAATTACTTTGAAATTCCCCAACGTGGGAAGGAAGAGTCTCCTCCTCCGGTGCTGATTCGCTTGGGGCTTGCTCCGTTGCGAGTGGTTAGATAAATACCACGGCCGCCCCCACGAGTGGAAGCAAAGGCGATGGAATAGCTGTCACCACAAAAAGCAGGGTGCTCGTCACTGCCGGGGCCAAAAGTAATTTGCTTTTCTTGACCGCTGCTAAGGTCTTGCACAAAGATACGGTGTCCAAAGTCAGTCATGCGGCTATAAGCAACCATGGTGCCATCGGGTGAAAGAGAAGCTTCACTGTTATAAGTACCGTTTACAGACACACGGCGCACGGAGCCGCTGTTCAAATCTTTTAAGAAAATTTGCGGCCCACCAAGGCGGTTGGAGGTAAAGGCCATTTTTGTGCCTGAACGGTCAAAGGATGGTGAAACGTTAATGGAATTGTTTTCTTCCAAGGCACTTTGGCGTTGGAAAGAATGATTGAGCAAGAAAATGTCAGGGTTAGGGCCATTAGAAAGACTTACAGCCACTTGATTGCTGGGTGTAAACGCAGGGCCGATGACAATGTTTCCGGGAAAGCGAATACGTTGCACGCCACCGGAGTTTTTGTCCCAAACACCAAGGCCGTGGGATTTACCGTCAATATGTGTAAAGACCACAAAGCGACCGTCGGTTGACCATGCAGGTGAAAGTGCTTGCCCACCAAGATTGCTAATTTGTTGCAATCCGGTACCGTTTGGACGCACAGACCATACGTCAGAGCGTAAGTTTCCAAGCTTATTGATAAAGGCTATGCGGGAGCGGAATAAGTCGCCACTGCCAATAAGTTTTTCCAAAAGGTCGGCACAAAAAAGATCGGCTACTTCTTGGAGTTGCCCTTGACCGATATTAGGGTATTCTTTGCCAAAAAGGACTTGACCGCTGGCAGTTTCAAAGGCGCGCATTTGTACGGTATCTGCGCTTGGCCAGTAGGTGCTAACCACTATATCTGATCCGGCAATTTGATAGCGTTTTATGTCAAAATTAGGTGGTTCGTAACCTTCCATGAGAGTTCCGCCTAAGATGGCAGACTCCTTGGTTAGCTCCACAAAAGGTAAGATGTTGATGTTTTTTAGAACCAACTCATGCAAATTTGGGGCAAGCCCTCCGGCTGCGGTATTTGGTCCACTGATTGGAGTGGCCAAAGCAAGATTAATAGCGCTGGTTCCCGGGCCGTAAATATTTATTTTTACAGCCGCTTGCGCCGTACCTAACCAAGACATGGTTAAAAGCGCTAGACACATGGTATAAAAAAGCACATTTTTCTTCATATAATCCTCCGAATATACTTTGTTTTTTTATGCTTATTGCAACATATCACGCGAAAATATCAAAATCAAATCATGATATTGCTTCGTGGGCGGAGCCGGAAACATTTGTGCATCTCCGGTGCGAACAACAGCATTCACCGCCGAAGAATCAAATTGCACATTGCCAGAACTTACTTCAAGTTCAGCGTTTAACACATCGCCTTGTGAGTTGAGGCGAACCCGCACCTCAGCTACATGGTTGACTCGTGTTGCCGATTCATAATCCCAATGCGGCTTAACGGCTTGCATTACTTGTCCCATGTAAACTGCATTGAGCCCACCGCCTCCGGTGCCACGCCCGGCGCCGCCGCCGCCGCCTCTGAATCCGCCGGAGTTACGTTTTGCTTCGGCTAAAGCCCTTGCCACCGGATCAGACTTGGCTCCGGGTGTTTTTTTCGTAGGCTTTGGTTTTGGCTTCGGCTTTTCCTCCGGTTTAGGCTTTGGCTTTGGCTTTGGTTTTGGCTTTTCTTCCGGTTTAGGCTTTGGCTTCGGCTTTGGTTTCTCTTCAGGCTTCGGCTTCGGTTTTTCCTTTATTTCAGCCTCTTTCGGCTCAGGCTTTTTTTCTTCCGGTTTTGGAATGGGCGCAAGTTTAGGTTCCTCTAATTTTGGCTTAGGTGGTTCCTCTTCCTTTGGGACTTCCTTTGGGATTTCCTTAGGCTTGTCTTCGGGCAAAGTTTTATCTTCCTCAACAGCCTTTTGCAATTTATTTTCCGTTTCAAGAGAAGGGGCGATTTTTTCACCGGGAAGTCCTGCAGCCCCCAAGATTGGTGTTGGAAGTTCATTGCCGCTTATTTCTCCGTCCACGAGGGAAATAAGCACAGCATCTTCTAAAAGTGCGGTATTCTTTCCTTGTGGCAAATAATACGCCCCTACCAAAAAAGCAAAGTGCAGGGTTATAGAGAGAGTATAAGCTAAAAAATGCATATGTTACCTATTGCGCCGTTCCCTCAGAACGTGTTGCCACAACTCCAAGTTTTTCAATGCCGGCTGCTTTTATTTGCCCCATCACTTCCACGACAATGCCATAGGGGACTTCTTTATCGGCTTGTAAAAAAAGTCCTTTATTTTGCGATTTTACAAGTTCTGTAAGCTTCACTTCCAAGTCGGACAATTCTACTTTATATTCGTCCAAAAAGACAGCGCCGTCTTTGCGCACCGTTAAAATAAGGTTATCTCGTTCCGTTGGTAAAACATCCACGCTCTTTGTTTGTGGCAAATCCACATCAAGCCCTTCGCTCATCATGGGCGCTGCCACCATAAAAATAATTAAAAGTACCAACATAACATCCACAAAGGGTGTTACGTTAATATCTGCTACAAAGCCCCCTTGACCCTTTCCTACATTTGCTCCCATGTCTATTACTCCTGCTTATGCCCGTGTTGCGCTTCTGTTGGCATGCAGTTCACGCTGCACTCTATTGAGAAAGACTCCGGCAAAGTTGGTCAGCATAGTTTCAATTTCCGTAAGTCGCCCTAAAAAAATGTTATAGCCGATGGTTGCAGGAATGGCCACCGCAAGCCCTATAGCCGTTGCCACAAGAGCCTCAGAAATGCCGGGTGCCACCGTGGCTAGGGAAGCGGACTTAGAAAGACCAATGGACTGAAAAGAGCTCATAATCCCCCAAACAGTACCAAAAAGTCCGATAAACGGAGCAGTGTTGGCTGTGGTTGCCAAGAGCGAGAGCTTGTGTTGCATGCGACTTACTTCGCTGCTGACCCCAAGATTTAAAGAACGACTCACATTGTCCACCACAATTTCAGAATTATTTCCCATTTCTTTGGATTTATTAAATTCTAAAACGCCTTGGTGCGCCACATAATAAAGGGGCGATGCAGGGTCAGAACCAAGAGACTGCACAGCCTCGCGCAAATCATTGGCTCTTTCAAAACGCTCAAGCCCATTAATAGCTTTTTTCTTGGCAGAACCAAGCATAAACCATTTTTGGAGCATAAGCGCCCATGATACTATGGACATAATAACAAGCATGGCAAGCACGGCTTTGGCCACAATACTTGCTTCTGCAATCATTGAAAAAAAACTAACTTCCATTGTATTCCCCTATATATGCAAACAAAATTGAATGTGTCCAGTTGTGCGGCTCTAACAATTATTGACGTTGTCTATTTTAATATTCAGCTTGAGTCAGGTAATTTACGCCATAGGCCATATTTTTACCTTTCACTGTCACACACACACGCACACGCCTTAGCACCATGCAATGCTTTACGTATTTTTTCAAGAAAATTTTTAGACAATTTCTAAATTTTAATGAGTTGCGAGCTGTGCGCAGTAGTCAAAACATGGGCTTTTTGTGTATTAATATGAAGTTTTGAGTGTTTGTAAGTGTCGAAATTTAAAGTGTAAAGTTATAATAATTCACGACTTAATCTTGTTGTAACATGTATCGATTTTCAGCTTAAGAAATGAATTAATCTATGCTTCCTAGGAATACTTCTTGCTAATCAAAGTAATAAGGTTTATGTATTATTCTTAGGAAATCATATGTACGAAAATTTTACTACCATCACACCCCTTGGCGGTGTTGGCGAGATTGGCCTTAACTGTCAGTTATGGGAATGTCCTAAAGGCATTGTCATGGTTGACTGTGGGCTCATGTTTCCGGACGATTCACACCTTGGTGTAGATGTCATTATTCCATCTTTTGAGCATATATATTCCATACGCGAAAAACTGCTTGGCATTGTTTTAACGCATGGTCACGAAGATCATATTGGCGCCTTGCCTTGGCTTGTGCCCATTGTGCGTGGAATTTCGCTCTACGGGTCTGGCTTTACTCTTGCGCTTGTGGAGCATAAATTGCGCGAGCGGGGCTTGTTGGATCTTGTAAATCTTGTCAAAGTAGACGGCAATATTTGGGGGAAAACGCCTCCGGTTCCCACTGAAATTGGAGATTTCTCTTTCCAGTTTTTCCCCGTCTGTCACTCCATACCCGAAGGCTTTGCCTTGGCTGTGCATACGCCGGTGGGAAAAATCTTGCACACAGGGGACTTTAAAATAGACGACAATCCCCTTGAAGGAAGCGGAACAGATTTGCGTCTTTTTGAAGAATTTGCCGGCAATGATGGCGTACGCCTCTTGCTTTCAGATTCTACCAATGTGGAACGAGAAGGACGCACTCTTCCGGAAAGGCTTGTAAAGCAAGCTCTTCAAGTCATTGTGGAGCAATCCGCCGGACGAGTGATTATAACGCTTTTTTCCAGTCATATTCATCGCATTCAAGAGGTTTTCGACATAGCAAGACATACGGGTCGCAGCGTGGTTATTAGCGGAAAATCCCTCGCCAATAATATTGAAAAAGCCAAAGAGCTTGGTTTTTTGCGTATGCCTCCAGCGTTCTTTAATGCTCACAACGGTGTACCGGAAGTGAAGGAAGATAAAGTAATTTTACTGGTGACCGGCGCACAAGGCGAGCCCATGTCAGCTCTTGCACGCATGGTTGCAGGCGGACATAAGCAATTGCAAGTACAAAGAGGCGACACCATAATTATGTCGTCACGCATGATACCCGGCAATCAGCGTAGTATTTCTGCTATGATTGATGATATGTATAGGCTAGGTGCTGAAGTTTTTTATGAAAGCGTGCTTGATATTCACACCTCCGGACATGCTCATAAAGAAGAGCTCAAGGACGTGCTCTTTGCTACAAAGCCGCAAAATTTTGTTCCTATTCACGGCGAATATCGCCATTTGGTGAAACACTGTCGTTTGGCGCAAGAGTGTGGCGTTGATAAAGAACGCACTTTCATTCTCGAAAATGGCACTCCGCTCACGCTTTTACCCGATGATGTGCGCGTTGAAACACGCATTGCTGCTGACCGTACCTTGGTGGACGGAAAAGGCGTCGGTGATGTGGGGCATGCTGTTTTACGAGAAAGACACATTCTTGGCGGCGAAGGCATTGTTTTTGTTGTGCTGGTGCTGGATGCGGACACAGGAAATGTTTTGCATGGGCCGGAAATCAGCTCGAAAGGCTTTGTTTTTGAGGCGCAACTCAAGCATCTTTTGCAAGATGCCGGCTGTCTTGTGCTTGATGTTTTGGAGGCAGGTAATGCCAATAATAGCGACGACCTTTTGCGTTTGCACGATGGAATTCGATCTTCGTTGCGGCGGTTCTTCCGCCGAGTTGTGGATAGAGACCCTATTGTTGTCCCTATTATCAGCGTCGTTTAATTTTTTTGTGTAATTTAACTGTTCTGTTTACTTATCTTATCTTATTTTATGCAAGATTTTTTTATTGCCCCCTCTGAGAGGGGGCTTTATTTTTCGTCAATGTCTATTTTTATGAATCAGTGCGTGTATCAATAATACGCTTTGCCTTTCCTTCGCTTCTTTCAATGGAATGAGGTTCTACCAAGCTCACTTTTACGGAAATGCCCAAGAATTCTTTGATTGTTTTTTCAATTTTGCTCTTGGTTTTTTGTAGCTGGCCAATGGCATCAGGGAAGGTCATGCCGGCCGGTTCCACACGAATTTCCACATTGTCAAGGTTGTTTGTGCGAGTCACATGGATTTGATATTGTGGTGCAATGTCACTGCATTCCATTAAGATAGCTTCAATTTGTTGTGGGAATACGTTCACACCACGAATAATCAGCATATCATCGCTACGACCACGAATGCGCCCGATACGAGCATGAGTGCGTCCGCAACGGCAGGGGGTATAATCAAGCGTGCACAAATCACGAGTGCGATAGCGTAGAAGTGGAATGCCTTCCTTCGTGAGCGTGGTAATGACCAATTCGCCCACTTCGCCTTCAGGTAAGTTACGCCCGGTGACAGGGTCAATGATTTCAGGGAGGAAGTGGTCTTCATAAATATGCATACCGCATTTGGCTTCGACGCATTCCATGGCAACGCCAGGCCCCATAATTTCGGAAAGACCATAAATATTTAAGGCGTGGATGCCCATTTTTTGCTCAATGCTGTTACGCATGTTTTCAGTCCAAGGTTCAGCACCAAACACACCTATGCGTATGGGCATGCTACGAAAATCAATACCCAAGGATTCGGCAGTTTCGCACATGTGCAAGGCGTAGGAAGGGGTGCAACAAAGCACGGTGGATTCAAAGTCTTTAAGTAACTGCACTTGACGTTTTGTGCCGCCACCGGAAGCAGGCACGGCAGTAGCTCCAAGGCGTTCAACACCATAATGCATGCCAAGGCCGCCGGTAAAAAGCCCATACCCATAGGCAACATGCACAAAGTCTTGCGCGGTTGCGCCCGTACAAGCAAGGCTACGAGCTGAAAGCTCTGCCCAATTATCAAGGTCACGCTTGGTGTAGCCAACTACTGTGGCTTTGCCAGTAGTGCCGCTGGAAGCGTGGATACGGACAATATTGTCACGGGGTACGGCGAAAAGTCCGTAAGGATAATGATTGCGCAAGTCTTGTTTTTCGGTAAAGGGAAGATGTGTAAGGTCACGCAATGATGTGACGTCAGCCGGAGTCATGTTCAACTCTTCAAAGCGTTTGCGATAAAAGGGAACGTTGGCGTGCAAACGGCGGCACAGGTTTTGAAGACGTAGAAGCTGTAAAGCCTCAATTTCGTCGCGTGGCATAGTTTCTTTATCAATGTTGAAGATCATGAAATAACTCCTAGTGCATGGTATTGGAAAAGGCTCGTGTGCTTTGGCCTTAGCTCATAGAGTTATTGCCGTATTTTGCGCCCAAGGTCAAGGCTTGAGTGTGAGTGGTGAGTAATTGGTCTCGGTATTCTAATTTGAAACTTGAGCAAAATATAATGTTTTGTGTTAGAATGTAACTTTTTTGTGGGTAGTGATTAGTTGCTAGTGGGTAGTGAATGTTGTGCTACGCACATTATTTTAATGTGGAGCGTAGCAACCTCATCAACTAATCACTGACCACTAACAACTGCTAACTAATCGTTAAAATATAACATTAATTTTGAAATTACCCATTTAATAAATTACAATCACGTGCTTTATTCCGGTGCAGGTCCGGCTGCATAATAGCAACGCTTGGGCGCATGAACTTTATTCTCTTTTTTTAATTCTGCCAGAGCCTTGGACACGTCCTTGCTATCAACGTTCAAAGCCTTGGCAATGTCTCCCGGACGTAAGGGCTTGCCTGCATCGGCCAAAGTTTGTACTACTTGTTCTAACATAATTTTCTCCTTGTTTAACGATAATTATTCCTATTAAAATTTTAAAGCTTGCGTGTCAAGTGATTTTTTGCTAACTGAATCTCTGAATCAAAATGAGCTTTGGCAAGGCGGAATACATATAAATGAATAAAAAAATTCTCCTCTTTGACATTGGAAATACGTCTATTAAAATTGGAATTGCTTGTAAAGATAGCGTGTTAACAACGTATTCTTTGCCGCAAAGCATTAGCCAAACGTCTGACAATTTGGGGCTTTACCTTAAAATGCTCTTGCATGATTATGGCATGAGCAAAGAGGATTTGCAGGCTATTCTTTGCTCTTCTGTTGTTCCAAGCTTAACGCCCTTGGTACAAGAGGGATGTAAGAGATTTTTGGACGCGCCATTTTATCAAGTTCCGCATGACATAAGTGTTCCGCTAAATAATTGTTATAGTAAGCCACAGGAAGTTGGTTCTGACCGTCTTGTGTGTTCCTATGCGGCTCGAACACTTTTTCAGAGTGTGCCATCGCTCATAGTGGTTGATTTTGGTACAGCAACCACTTTTGATTGTGTATCTGGTCACGACTACTTAGGTGGTATTATTTTTCCGGGTGTATATACTTCTTTTGCAGCGCTTAGCACAAACGCTGCCAAACTCCCACGTATTGATTTAGAGACCCATGATACAGAGCCAGTACCCGGCCGTGACACAGCTTCGAGTATGCAGCATGGGATGTTATTTGGCTTTGCGGCCTTGGTGGAGGGGCTTTCTGCTCGTCTTGCCAAACAATTAAACGGTGAAGCGCATATTATCGGAACAGGTGGTTTTGCTGCGGCGATTGCCAAGGTGAGCACTTGTTTTCATAGCGTTATTCCCAATTTAACACTTGAGGGTTTGCGCAAGTTATATTTTGAAAACGAGCGTGAGCATATCCATAAACACTAAATGTAATTAGCAGGAGACATCAATGAGTAGCATTGTATCTGTCGTTGGTCGCGAAATTTTAGATTCGCGCGGCAACCCAACTGTTGAAGTTGAAGTGAGTTTAGAATCCGGGCATAGTGGTCGTGCGGCTGTTCCTTCCGGTGCATCCACAGGTTCACGCGAAGCCCTTGAAATGCGTGATGGCGATAAAGCACGCTATGGCGGTAAGGGCGTTCGTAAGGCTGTGGACAATGTTAATGGTGAAATCGCTGAGGCCGTACTTGGTCTTAATGCTTTGCGCCAAGTGCAGTTGGATACTACGCTTATTGATCTTGACGATACCGAAAATAAATCACGCCTTGGTGCCAACGCCATGCTTGGTGTGTCCATGGCCACCGCCAGAGCTGCTGCTAACTTCCTTGGTTTGCCTTTATACAAATATCTTGGCGGCGTTAACGCAAAAGTTTTGCCTGTGCCCATGATGAACATAATAAATGGTGGCGCACATGCTCCCAATAACCTTGATATTCAAGAGTTTATGATTATGCCTGTTGGTGCGTACAGCTTTAGAGATGCTTTGCGTATGGGCGCTGAAATTTTCCATACACTCAAAGCCATTCTTGCTGCTGACGGGCATGTGACCAGCGTTGGCGACGAAGGCGGCTTTGCTCCTAACCTTAAAAATCACGACCAAGCTTTTAGTTATATTATGCGCGCCATTGAAGAAGCCGGTTACAATCCCGGCAGTGAAGTTACTCTTGCCATTGATGCTGCTGCTTCTGAGTTTTATAAGGATGGCAAGTATATTCTCGCCGGCGAAAATAAAACTTTCAACAATGAAGAAATGGTTAATTGGCTTGCGGAATTCACCGAAAAATATCCACTCATTTCCATTGAAGACGGCCTAGCTGAATCTGACTGGGATGGCTGGCGTTTACTTACAACGCATATGGATGAAACTGTTCAGTTGGTTGGTGATGATATCTTTGTTACCAATCCTGACATTTTGGCCGAAGGCATTTCACAAGGTGTTGCTAACTCCATTTTGATTAAGCTTAATCAAATCGGTACAGTAACCGAAACTCTCGACACCATTGAAATGGCCAAAGAGTCTAGCTACACCACAGTTATCTCGCATCGCTCCGGCGAAACTTCCGACACTTTCATCGCCGACCTTGCTGTGGGCGTAAATTCCGGACAAATCAAAACAGGCTCGCTGTGCCGTTCTGACCGTGTGGCAAAATACAATCAACTTTTGCGCATCGAAGAAGAATTGGAAAATACCGCTGAGTATTTTGGGCCAAACTTAAGACCTGACTTTATGGAAGACGACGAAGACGCATAGGTTTTCAAAAAATAAGACCTTTATGCAAAGTCTTGAAACAATTGTAAAGCCTTGTAGTTTCTTTTCTGAAAAGTGCTACAAGGCATCTTAATACTATTAAGCGCCTAATATATTAACAACGAGGTAACTATGCTTATTATCGATGGTAAGGCTACAGCTGCCAGTTTGCGTGCTGAGTTAAAAGTAAAAGTTGAAGAAGGGAAAAATAGCGATAAGCGTGCTCCCGGGCTTGCTGTTATTTTAGTGGGAGAAGATCCTGCTTCGCAAGTTTATGTGCGTAACAAAGAAAAAGCTTGCGAAGACGTAGGTATAAACTCCATACCGCATCGCCTTCCTGCTGACACCACCCAAGGCGCATTACTCGCACTTATTGCTGATTTAAATAATGATCCCAACGTAGACGGCATTTTATTGCAATTGCCGTTACCAAAGGGTCTTGATTCTGATGCTTGTCTTTTAGCCATTGACCCTGCTAAGGACGTTGATGGGTTTCACCCTGAAAATGTGGGACGTCTCTCTCTTGGTCTGCCGGGCTTTGTATCCTGTACCCCTGCCGGTGTTATGGAATTATTAGAGCGTTATGACTTATCACCTAGCGGAAAAAAAGCCGTCGTGGTTGGGCGCTCCAATATTGTGGGCAGACCCATGTCGCTTTTGCTCACTCAATACGGCAAATATGCCAATGCCACCGTGACCATTTGTCATTCACGCACGCCTGATATAGCTAAGGAGTGTCGCGAGGCCGATTTTATTATTCTTGCTCTTGGAAAAGCTAATTTCCTAACGGCAGACATGATTAAGCCCGGTGCAGTAATTATTGACGTTGGCATTAATCGTACCGAAAGTGGCCTTGTGGGCGATGCCGATTATGCATCTTGCATCACCAAGGCCGGCGCCATTACTCCTGTGCCCGGCGGAGTAGGCCCCATGACCATTGCCATGCTGCTTAAAAATACGATACAATCGTGGGAAATTCGCACCGGCAGTTAAGAAAGCATTGGTAAAATATAAGCTTTTGTTAAAACCTCTGTGCGAGAACGTGCGGAGGTTTTATATTTACAAAAGTTTTTTTGTCTGCTAGGTATTGATAATCCAAGGAGAATAACATGAGCAAAGTCACAAAAACCATAGCAGAAATTAACGAACGCATTAAAACCGGTAAAGTGGTTGTGGTAAATGCCGCAGAAATGTGTGATATTGTACGCCGTCTTGGTAAAGAAGGCGCAGCTAAAGAAGTGGACGTAGTCACCACAGGTACTTTTTCCCCCATGTGTTCGTCGGGCTTGCTCTTTAATATGGGGCAGCCGGAGCCTCCCACCATGCGTTCTTCACGCATTAGTTTAAATGGTGTTCCTTGTTATGGCGGAATTGCCGCTGCCGACGGCTATCTTGGTGCCACGGAAATGAAGGAAGACGATCCTCTAAATAACCCGTATCCCGGAACTTTTAGTTATGGAGGCGCGCACGTTATTGAAGATCTTGTTGCCGGAAAAACAGTGCACCTTAAGGCAGAATCTTACGGAACCGATTGTTATCCAAGGCGTATGTCCGATAGACGTATAACCCTTAAGGATTTACCCTATGCAGAATTGCTAAATCCTAGAAATTGCTATCAAAATTATAATGCTGCCGTCAATCTCACCGGAAGCATTATCTATACCTATATGGGACCGCTACGACCGCGCATGCAAAATATAAACTACGCCACGGCCGGTCATTTGTCGCCACTGTTTAACGACCCATATTTTCGTACCATTGGTTTGGGGACGCGTATTTTTCTTGGCGGTGGCATTGGCTATGTTATTGGCGCAGGTACGCAACATGTGCCGAATCCTAAACGCACCGAGCGTGGAATACCGCTCACCGCCTCCGGTACCATTATGCTTAAGGGCGATTTGAAACAGATGCACCAAAAGTATTTGCGTGGGCTTTCGCTCATCGGCTATGGGTGTACTCTAAACGTGGGCGTAGGTATTCCTATCCCCATATTAAATGAAGAAATGGCATGGTTTACGGGTGTTGATAATAGTGATATTTTGATGCCTATTAAAGACTATGGACATGATTATCCCAACTGCATCCCTAAAATTTTGGCGCATGCTCCCTTTGATGAGCTGATGAGCGGTGAAATTGAGCTTATGGAGAAAAGAGTTAAAACCGTACCGCTGACGAGCTATAGCTTGTCATTGGAGATTGCCAACGAACTGAAATCATGGATTGAAAAGGGTGAATTCTTGCTCACGCAATGCGTTGAAACAGTTCCTGCCAAGTAGTACGAAGAATTTCTTCTTTAGGATACACTGATTTATTCTTTTTCTGGGGGAAAACCTTTTGTGAACAAAAGGTTCTTCCCCCAGACCCCCTTTCCAAAAAACTTTAACGCGAATTTTTCTTACGAAAAATTCTTTTGAATGTT
>CAYJJP010000041.1:0-12116 GCA_964370525.1 uncultured Desulfovibrionaceae bacterium
AAGGGGAAGCTTTTGGGCTTTGGCAAAAGCTCCCCTTCCCCCCTCACAAAAAATAATAAATCAGTGTATCCTTTAGCCTTATCACTTTCTTGACAAAGTAAGACAAATGGACTATAATCACTCTACTAATAGAATCAGAATAATGTCGACACATAAAGAACGGTTAAAGTAGTTGGTGTTTGCTCATTATTAATGCAAAACTTCATTACTTTTGACATTACGTAAAATGTTCCAATGATCCTTAAAGAGGGTAAAGAGGTTACAAACTATGAGTATTTACAACAGCAAAAGTGGTGGGCTACTTGCTCCACCTTTCACTTCAAGTGCGTCAAAGAAAGACTTAGATCTTTCCCCCCCGCAAGAAAGCTCGAGCGATAGCAATACAAGTTCTGCTAATTTGAAATCGACTGAATCCACTTCAGATTTTCCGGCGATAAATTCTGCAACTGGTGATGCTCAAGACTATAGCATCAAATTTGACGAAAATAATTCATCACATAGCACTGTCTTTGGCTCCGATTCGGCCGATACCTCTGAAAGTTTCTTTAACTCCGATAACTTGACCATCCCCAGCTTCTCTGACAAAGCGAATCCCGAATTCACAATGTCCGAGGAAGAAAAACTTGCGGTCGCCAAGATCTTCTCTGATCGAGAGAGTTCCGAAACTGCCTTCAGCTTCATCCTTAAAAATCTTGATTCGGCTAATTTTGATATTCTGAAAAAAGCTATATTAGAATCAGAAGAGTATAGTTTCATTCATCAAAAATCCACTACCGCAGAAGTAAGCAAACACCTTGCTACCCTCAGCGCCAGCGAATATATCATATTACTTAGATCCTTAGAGAGTGGTGTCCTGTCCGATTTTGAAAAAGCTCTGGACGTCACTTTATTGAACTCACAAAATGATGAAGATATTCACACCCTCCTCAAGTACATAGAAAGTACACTAGATACACGTGACACAGAGGACGATCAAGTCCATATAACTCCCCTTAGTGGTGGTATGACGCAGGAATTTATTGGTGTGCAAACTCAAGTTGATATCACAAAAACAGAGGAAACTTTTCAAAATATTTTTTGGAACAGTAACATTCAAATTGACCAGCTCGCTACATCAGTAATGTTGCCTTCTGTGAATCCCAGCATTAATGGAGTAGATACTCCTCAAAGTAGCTCAGGGGACCCGACGATAGTACCGCAACCGGAGAATCCGTTAGGTAGCTTTAATATGACTGTGCATCACCATGTGAATAGTGAATACGTTAATACCCCAATTGCCACTGCCGGTATCATTCCTATTCTATATGCAAAGGAAGGTGAAAACGCTGTGGCTTTGCAATGGATTGTTAATTCAGATTATTTTTATTATGATGGTGAAAGCTATAAGGCTATAACGTATACTGTTTCAGAAGATGGCAAGACTTTTCATGCAAAAATAGATGAGGAATTATTTTTTTCGGCTACTTGGCAAATAACAGCTTCAGGTCAATATATGTTCGAAATACCAAACATGGATCCTGAATATATAGGTAAAATTTATGGACTTACAGGAAACGAAAAAGAGTACGCACAAACATCTGTCTTTCAACTTTATGCTAAAACAGATCAAGCTGATGGCATTATAGGTGAAATTAATTTAAGAATAAACGTCTCAGACTATGATGGTCAAGAAAAAGGCATGATTGTTCAGCACAATGAAGCTATAAGCTTTAGTGCCAATCTACAAGCAGATGCTGACTCTGTGTATGAATTCAATACTGCTGAGAATGTTGATCTTGTACAAATTCCTCTTAGCGGTGATGATATTATTTATGGCACTGAAGCTTCTGACACTCTATCTGCTTTCGATGGTAATGACTTACTCTTAGGCTTTGACGATGATGATTTCCTTTTTGGTGGTAGTGGTCAAGATGTACTCTATGGCCACAGGGGCAATGACTACCTTGACGGAGGAGATGGGATTGATAAGCTCAGTGGCAATGCAGGAAATGACCTTTTTAATTTTGATATAAATGATATTCTCGTTGATGGCGGTGACGATTTAGACGGACTTTTATACAGTTTCACGGAAACTGATCAACTTGATGTTATGGAAACAATGCTTGAAAATGATAGCAACATTAAGAATATTGAACTGTTGATAAATAATAATGATGCTGATCATACGCTTGGTCGAGAAATTTTAGATAGTTTTTCTGCTATGCATGATCACGGTGAATTCGATGAAGGCAGGTGGGTTATGCAACAAGATCAAGATGATAGACATAGCTTTGATGGTTATACAGCCTTCACGTACATAGAAAGTGCTCAATCTACTGTTACAGTGCATATATGCGATGGAACATTAGAAGTAATGTTTAAAGAGTAGGAATCGGCTGCTAGTAATAGTTGAAATACAAAACTTTTTATACACAAGCAACTTGTAGCGATTTAGGAAAACGCTGATTAATTCCTCCCAAAAAATTAATCAGCGTTTCCTTGTATATTTTTCCACGGCAGCACAGCGCAATGCGTATAATTTTTCACCAGATGCTTTTCCTTTGTTCTGCCAAAATTTAGGCAGGCGCACTTCTAAAATAATATCCAATATTTTTAAAGCTTCGTGGCTTAAGTCTCGTCCTGTACAGTGCTTTAGGCATTGCCAATAAATGCTGCTCATGCCAAGGGTGTGAGTTTTAAGCAATAAGGTTATGATTTCTGCATGTTCCAGCTGTGTAAAATTTTGTGCAAGCTGAAAGGTTGTGGCAAAATGGCTAGCGGCCTTGGCATAACGTAGAGGAAGAGCTAAACGCTTACATAAATAGTATGTGGCATCATTTTTTTGTGTACACTTAAGGCTATATCCCAAGAGCATAAAACGCCCTAAGATTAGTAAATCATGTTGTTTTGACTCGTTGATTGTTTGGTGAATTGGATTAAAACTGTCCAAAAGCTTACCTAAATTTGTCAGTTCCAAGTCAGAAAGTAGTGAAAATTCATAAAACCAATGACCGTTTGCCGGAGAGAGCGCTTGCATTTTTTGTAAAATTTCCATAAAAAGTGAGGGGCTTGAAGCTTGCAATGCTTTGAGTAATTCACGCCCTACCCTTTCGGCAGGAATATCTTTGTGTTTTTGTGCTTCAATCACAGCTTTTGCTTGCTCAAGAGCGCTTTTATGCACAGAAAATTGGGGAAAGGTGGCGGCAAAGCGAGCAAGCCGATAGATGCGTGCAGGGTCTTGAAAAAAAGTGTTGGATGTAGTTGGGCGTAAAATGCCGTGCTTTAAGTCAAAAAGACTTTGAGGATGGGCATAGAGTAAACCATTGTCATCAAGGGCAAGGGCATTGATGGTCAAATCTCGGTGATAGAGGTCAGAAGTGATATTATTTTCATGGAGCGGCACATATTCCTTACCATGTAAAATACATACATGCACACTCTTACCTACCTGCCTTGCCATGGGTTCAGCCAGCAAAAATTCTTCCACGCTTCCCTCAAAGGCTAAATCCACTTCGAGCGGAACTTTGCCCATGAGCATATCACGCACGGCACCGCCAACAATATAATATTTCATGGAGAAAACATTGCATATTTTTGCAGAAAAAAAAAGCTTTAATGCACAAGCCTGCCTGTGGACAGAACAAGGCGTGCCGGCGCCTGTATATGTATTTGGGCAAGTATCCTCGGTACTTGATGCAGCGTGGGAGCTGGTGGCACAATCAGCCTTGCCTGAATGGGGTTCAGTGCTTGCGGAAAGTCAAAGCATGGGGCGTGGACAAATGCGCAGGCACTGGCATTCTCCGGCGGGCAATGTCTATGCCGCTTTGCGTTTGCCCATGCAAGAGCCATTTGCAACAACGGCGGCGGCACCGGCATTATCTGCTTATATTATAAAGGCTTTACGAAGTCTGCACTGTTCATTGCACCTTAAGTGGCCCAATGACCTGGTGCATCAGATTTCGCCTACACATGCCGAAAAAGTGGGGGGGATTTTGCTGGAGGAAAGAGATGGTGTACTTTTGGCCGGCATTGGTCTTAATGCCGCACATGCCCCAAAGGATGATGCTTTGCGAGAAAATTATGCCCTCAGCGCCGGAATATTGCCAGAAACAGTAGACATCAACAAGCATATAACACTTCAAAATAATGATTTATTTTGCCACAAAAACGCTACAACGGAACCTTTATGGATATATGTTGTAAATCGGCTTTATTTTTGCTATGAGAATCAATTGCCCTTGGCGACAGCAACAGTAACAGCAGCGACAACGTGGCTTGAAGAAGCTCACAATGTTTTGCTGTGGAAAGGAAAATATGTGAACTTGGAAGATGGGCGTGAAAATATACGCGGCATTTTGCAAGGCTTAAACACGCAAGGACAGCTATGCATACTGGTTGAAGGCAAAAAGCAATATTTCACCAGCGGCAGTTTACGTTTGGCATAATTTAATTTTTCCTTTAGTTTTTCGACACATAGGGCACATAAAGAAGTAAGGATAGTAAAAATATGAGTACTCAGAAAACATTTGCAGAGGTTCAAGAATTTTTGCGTGGCAAAGCCATTTTAGTGGCAAACCGTGGTATTCCGGCCAGGCGTATTTGTCGTTCCATTCGTGAACGCTTTGAAGCCACAGCCATTATGACTGCCACCGATGTGGATAAAACAGCGCCTGCGGCTTCAACGGCGCAAGAATTGCTATTACTTGGCTCGGATCCGCGTGGCTATTTGGATATAGACAGAATTATTTCCCTTGCCAAAAAGCGTGGAGTTGTGGGCATTCATCCCGGTTGGGGTTTTGCATCTGAGGACTCACTATTTCCTAAAAAATGCGCCGATGCCGGAATTACCTTTATCGGAGCTACGGCAAGCGCCATGAATAGCCTTGGTAATAAAGTCCAAGCTCGTGAAATTGCACAAAAACTAGGCATTCCCGTAGTCCCGGGTTCCGAAGGTGCGGTGGATATTCCAACGGCACGCAAGCTCATCAAAGAAATTGGCCTACCTATTATGCTAAAGGCAGAAGGCGGCGGCGGCGGCCGTGGCATTTTTGCCATATTCAATGAAGCTGAGTTGGAGGATGCCTTTTTCAAAGCCTCTGCCATGGCACAAGCTTCCTTTGGTAATCCTCGCCTTTTTGTGGAAAAATATCTTTCCAATGTCCGCCACATCGAAATTCAAGTCATAGCTGATGATTATGGCAATGTCTTTGCTTTTGACGAACGTGATTGCACTGTACAGCGTAACCACCAAAAACTTATAGAAATAACTCCGTCCCCGTGGGAAGGTTTGACGCCTGAATTGCGTGCCAAATTAAAAGGTTATGCAGCGCACCTTATACGTGAAGTTGGATTTCAATCTTTAGCCACCGTGGAATTTTTGGTCGAGCCTGATGGCAACGCCTACCTCATTGAAGTCAATACACGTTTGCAGGTGGAACATGGCATAACCGAGTGTCGTTACGGCATTGACCTTGTGGAAGAGCAAATTGCCATTGCTTTTGGCGGAAAATTACGCTTGAGCGAAGAAAGCACAACGCCCATGCATTTTTCCATGCAAGTGCGCATCAACTGCGAAGATCCACAAAAACAATTTGCACCTAACTCAGGGCTGGTATCACGCTATGTGTCGCCCGGCGGCCCCGGCGTGCGCCTTGACTCTAACATTTCAGCAGGTTATGAATTTCCGCCCAACTACGACTCCGCAGGCGCTTTGCTCATAACCTACGCTCGTGATTGGGATAAGACCGTAAGCATTATGGAGCGTGCTCTTGGAGAATATATTGTTGGCGGCATCAAGACCACCATTCCATTCTTTAAGCAAATATTAAAGCATCCGCTATTCCGTCAAGCAAATTTTGATACAAATTTCATAGCACAAACACCCGAACTTATGTGCTATACTGATATGGCTCCCGAACGTGAACGCCTTGCCAATCTTGTGGCAGAAATCTCCGCCAAGGGCTATAATCCGCATGTGAAATTGGGCGAATATCGCAGCGCCGATACTCCGCGTATGCCGGACTTTGAACCGGTACTGCCTCCCATAATGGCTGCTGATCGACGTGCGCCTTCGCCCTATCCGCAAGGTGATAGAGTGGCGTTGCTTGACTATGTACGTGACAGCGGAATAGTACATTTTACCGATACCACACCACGAGATTTTACACAGTCCAACAGCGGCAACCGCTTCCGTCTTGCCGAAGACAGACTTATTGGCCCATATCTTGACAATGCCGGTTATTTTTCCATTGAAAATGGCGGCGGCGCACACTTCCATGTGGCCATGCTCGCCAATATGACCAACCCCTTTGCCGAAGCCAAGGAATGGAACTCTTTTGCCCCAAAAACGCTGAAGCAAGTGCTGGTACGTTCAACCAACGTTCTTGGTTATTCGCCGCAACCTCGCAATCTTATGCGCCTTACCGGTGAAATGATTTGCGATCATTATCAAATTATACGCTGCTTTGACTTCCTAAACCATGTGGAAAATATGCGTCCACTGGCTGAAGTGGTCATGTCGCGTAAGGACGTTGTTTTTCAGCCTGCCTTGTCTTTATCATGGGCAAAGGGCTTTGATGTAGCGCATTACCTTGATGTTACAGAAAATATTTTGCGTATGGTTGCTTCTGTTATGGGTGCAAGCATGGAAGAAGCATCTAAAAATATTATCCTTGGGCTTAAGGATATGGCTGGTGTTTGCCCACCTCGCTTTATGACAGAGCTGGTCAGTGCTTTGCGTAAACGCTGGAAAGATTTAGTATTACATTATCATAGGCATTATACCGACGGGCTTTTTGTACCGGCATGTGCGGCAGCTGCCACAGCCGGAACACATATCCTCGACGTGGGTCTTGGTGCGGCGGTACGCTCGTACGGACAAGGCGACGTGCTCTCCATGGCAGCCTACCTTGAAGGCGAATGCGGATTAACCACCGGCTTGAATAAATCTGCCATTAGAGATGCAAACTTTGTGTGCAAGCAAATTATGCCCTATTACGATCGCTATTGTGCGCCGTATTTCCAAGGCATTGATTATGATGTGGTAGAACACGCCATGCCGGGCGGAGCAACATCCTCGTCGCAAGAAGGTGCTGTAAAGCAAGGCTATATTCATTTATTGCCCTATATGCTGAAATTCCTTGCCGGAACTCGTAAAATTGTGCGCTATCACGACGTTACACCGGGTTCTCAAATAACTTGGAACACAGCCTTCTTGGGAGTAACCGGAGCATGGAAGCGCGGCGGAGTAGAAGAAGTTCGTTATTTATTACAAGTAATTGAAGATTTAAATACGCATCGCGAAGAAGAGCTTTCACCGGAAATGCGTGCTGCTCGCTTAACCATTTACCAAGATTGTAACGACGCCTTCCGTAATTTATTGCTCGGAAAATTTGGCAAACTTCCCTTGGGCTTTCCGCCTGACTGGGTTTATGAAAGCGCTTTTGGCAATGAATGGAAAAAAGCCATTGCCGAACGTG
This sequence comes from uncultured Desulfovibrionaceae bacterium, assembly GCA_964370525.1. Lineage (GTDB taxonomy): Bacteria > Desulfobacterota > Desulfovibrionia > Desulfovibrionales > Desulfovibrionaceae > CAYJAD01. Next base: position 7,458 of record CAYJJP010000041.1, read on the forward strand.
TAGAGGTTTCACCTTTGGAAAACCTTAAGGATATTAACCTTGTGGCTGAAGAGCAAGCCTTCATTGACATAATGAATCGCAAGCCCACCGACGAAGAATTTGCCATGTATTTGAACCATCCGGGCGATGCCATCAAGACTTTGCAGTTTGGCATAAAATATGGCAATCCCAACAATCTGCCCTTGCATGTGTGGTTTGAAGGCATAAGCCCCGAGCAAGACCTTTACTTCGAAGATAGCCATGGAAAGCCGCATCACCTCATGATCATGAGCTTTTCTGAACCGAATGCGGCCGGCATGAGCGTGTGTCGCTATGTGCTTGACTCAGAAATCATGGTCACCGATGTGCAAGTGACTGAACCACGCGATCAAAAAATTAAAGGTGTGCCCAAGGCAGACCCAAATAATCCGGAACATGTTGCTTCACCAAGTAACGGCGATTTATGGGTTATGTATGTGGCTCCGGGCGATATTGTCAAAAAAGGCGAAGAACTTTTCAATGTGTCCATTATGAAGCAGGAAAAAGCTGTACTTGCGCCCATGGACGGCATGGTCAAACGTGTGCTTAAAACCGCCGACTACAAAGAAAGCAAGCAAATGATTTCTGTGGTTGAAGGTGAGCTGATAGTTGAGCTTGGCCCTGTACCAAAGGTCTGCCCCAATGAGGCATGTGCGCATCCTATTGCCATGGACAATATTATTTTCTGCCCTTATTGCGGTGAAAATGTAGCATAATACACAAGGGATATTGAGTAAATATTTTTTGCACCAAACGAAACGCAAATATGAATCTTACTCAATATCCCCTAAACATTGATATTTTTTGTATATTTTATGAGCTTGATAAAAAATTCTCATGCATTAAAAATAGATAAATACTAGACAAAGATGCAAAAAATTGATAGATAATATCAACAGTTTGGTAAAAAACTAGTAAATGTTTATGGAAGCTTACTAACATCAGTAATAAAATTTATAAGTAATACCACCCCTTATGGAGGATTCAATGACGACGAAAAAGCAGCCAGCAGAAAAGCCGGCAAATGCGACTAAGCCTCAAAATGCCAATAAAGAACAGAAACTCATTCTCACAGGGGCAGACATTGTCGCTATTGGTGAGAGTGCAGAACTTTTAGTGGGTGGAAAAAACTATAATACGGCACTTATTTCAGAAATTGCCGGCATTCAAGCTCCACACTTTCGTGCCATTTCTTCAGATGCTTTCCATAAAGTATTAGATGAAACTTCTGTCATTGCAGCTGTTATCCGCGCTGTAGTTGACAAAGAATATAAGCGTATTGACTGGAAAGATTCAGAAATCAATCAAGACCCTGAATTTTTACAAAAGTTTGTACGCAGCCTAGGTCGTATGATTCGTGAAACAAGCGCTGGTTTAAGCGATGTACGCATCCCATTGCGTACATTCATCAACAATGTTGTGGAAGGCTTTGCCACCTCCCCCGAAGGCATTGACCAATTACGCCAGCGTTCTGTGCTCGTTCAAGCTGCTATTTTATCGGTAGAACTTCCTAAAGATGTTGTTGCAGCCGTACACAAAGCCTACCATGACATCTGTAATGAAAAAGAAAACGAAGGCGAACTTGTGCCTGTGGCCGTGCGCTCTTCCGCTGCAGGTGAAGATTCACGCAAAAAAGCTTTTGCAGGATTGCAAGATACCTACCTCAATATGGTTGGCGACGAAAAAGTTGCCATCGCTTACCATTGGGATTGCGCCTCTGCCTACAATTTGCGCTCCATGACCTACAGACGCGAAGCTATTTTGGACGCCTTGGCAAAAGCAGAAGAAGTTGGTGACCAAAGCATTGCCGAAAACGCCAAACAAGAATGGGCCATTGAAAATACATCCCTTTCCGTATGTATGATGCAAATGATTAATCCCGTAGTTTCGGGCACAGCCTTTTCTGCCGACACAGCCACAGGTTGCCGTGGTACAGATCGCAAAGATCTTGTAAGCATTGATGCCAGCTATGGCCTTGGAGAAGCTGTTGTGGGTGGCAAGGTTACACCAGACAAACTCTATGTATTCCAAAAAGATAACGGATCTGAAGTTGTCATCCGCCAAATGGGCTGCAAACACATGAAAATCATCTATGATGAGAAAGGCGGCACTAAGGAAGTGGACGTACCGGAACTTGAAGCTCTGCGCTGGGCACTGTCTTTGGCACAAGCTGAACGCGTGGCCAAGGGAGTGCGTGCTGTAAGTGCTGCTTACGGCGGCATGATTATGGATACAGAGTTTTGCATAGATGCCAAGGACAGATTGTGGTTTGTGCAAGCAAGGCCGGAAACTCGCTGGAATGACGAATTGGAATTGCATCCAAATACCATTTTCATGCGTCGCAAAGAAGTTGACCCCAAGAGCATAATCACTGCCGAAGTTCTTGTGGAAGGCAATGGAGCCTCACGCGGCGCCGGTCAAGGCACTGTGAAATTCTTGCGCTCTGCCCTTGAGTTAAATAAAATCAATAAAGGTGATATCCTTGCCGCTGAGCGCACTGACCCGGATATGGTTCCCGGCATGCGCATAGCCTCTGCCATTATGGCTGACGTTGGCGGTGACACAAGCCATGCCGCCATCACCTCGCGTGAGCTTGGCATTGCTGCCGTCATCGGTATCCAGCGTGTGGATAAATTACGTGCACTTGACGGAACGGAAGTCACCGTTGACGGTACAACAGGCAAAGTGTACCGTGGTCTTTTGCCCCTGCAAGAAGTGGGCGGCGAAATGGATATTTCCAAATTGTCAGAGACAAAGGCCAAGGTGGGTCTTGTACTTGCTGACGTTGGGCAATCGCTTTTCCTTTCACGTCTGCGCCAGCTTCCTAAATTTGAAGTTGGTCTGTTGCGTGCTGAATTTATGCTTGGCAATATCAGCATACATCCTGCAGCCTTGGAAGCGTTTGACAACGATACTCTAGACTCCGTGGTGCAAAGACAAGCTCGCATTTTGGATGACAGATTATCCACTGTCTTGCGTGAACAAATAGCCGTTGGACTTATCGTTTCAAACTTTGACTTGCGTGAGTATGTAGGTGAATTAACAGGTTTATCTGCTGAAGTTAAACGCCTTGCCGCCGAAAGTGCCACCTCCCCCACCGATGATTTAATTTTTATTCATCGCAGAATGCGTGATATTGAAAATAAAATCGATGAATATTGGGAAAATGCCACAAGACGCATTGATATCATCAAAACAAGCGCCGATTTGCACGAACATGTGCGTATCATCATGGGCTATGACACTGAACTTGCCATGCTTTCGCCCAAGGACGCCGAAGATATTAAGCGCCGTGCGGAAATCGAAGCGAGCATCGATGCTCATGTGAAGCAAGTCAATACATCTCCGGCTGTTATAGCTGTCATCGAAAACATTGATCGCTTACGTGAAGAAGTGGGCTTGCGTACCGGCTTGAAAAAAGAAATGGATGAAGTGCATAGCCTTATTGAAAAAATTCGCGTCATCATAAAATCACGCGGTTTCCGTACAGGAAAAGAACACTACATTCAAACCCTTGCACAAAACTTAGCCATCTTTGCCATGGCTTTTTACGGAAAAACCATCATTTACCGTACAACAGACTTTAAGAGCAACGAATATCGCAACCTTCTTGGCGGAAATCTCTTTGAAAGCGTTGAAGATAACCCCATGCTTGGCTATCGAGGCGTTTCTCGTAATATTCACGATTGGGAAATTGAAGCATTCAAATTGGCTCGTGGCGTTTACGGCGGAACCAATCTGCAAATGATGCTCCCCTTTGTACGTACCCTTGAGGAAGCTCGCTCCATGCGCCGCTACCTTGACCAAGTACACAAGCTACGTCCCGGTCAAGACGGCCTAAAAATCATCCTCATGGCTGAAATTCCGTCCAACGCCATATTGGCTAAGCAATTCATTGAAGAGTTTGACGGTTTCTCCATCGGTTCCAATGACATGACCCAAATGGTACTTGGCACAGACCGTGATAACGCAAGCCTGCAGCACATTTATGATGAAGAAGATCCCGCTGTAATTTGGGCCATGCTCGTGACCATCTTTACCGGACAAAAATACTGCAAAAAAGTTGGTTTCTGCGGACAAGGCGTTTCAAATAGCGTTATTTTACGTGGACTTGTGGCTATTGCTGGCATTGCTTCCGCTTCAGTTGTGCCTGACACATACTATCAAACGGTGCAAGACATTGCCGCCATTGAAAAAGAAAATATCAACACAGCCGACCTTGGTAAATGGCTCATAGCCCAACATCATGCAAAGCTTGAAAAACTCATGAAAAAAGAAGGGTATGGACATATATTAAAGAAATATACTCAGCCTGAAGATATTAAGGAATGGTACGAAGGTGAATTGCAACGCCGTCACGAACAGCTTCGCGAACATCTTGATACCGCTAAGGAATCTTTCTATCGTACCGAGCTTGCCAACTTCCGCACCACGTTCCATAAACCGGTTATTTATGCCACATGGGATTGGAATACCACGGTAAATGACGCCTTAAGGCAGGCAGGCTTTGAAAACTTTGAAGAGCAAGCCAAAGCTCTTAAAATTTACCAAGAACAAACTTGGTAAGGTCTCAAAGTATAACGATTTAAAATAATGTAACATGAGGGGAAAGCGCGAGTTTTCCCCTCAATGGTTTGCTCA
>CAYJJP010000042.1:0-11994 GCA_964370525.1 uncultured Desulfovibrionaceae bacterium
AAAACTTTCATACGAATTTTTCTGACGAAAAATTCTTTTAAAATATCATTTAATACAAAGGTTTTCTAAATCACAACTCACTAAAATTAAACATGATAGAGTCTATCACTGCTCTCAAAATGAGAACATAATCGCATTTCTTTAAGATGAATTCCATTACTTTGGAATCTGCAAACGATCCCCAAGCACACCTTGCACCGCCGCAATTAAAGGATACATGGCCTCCGGTGGCAAAGTCACATCACCCATTTCACACTCACGATCAAGGAATATGTATTTTTGAGTGCCAAGCCTATGATAAGGAAGCATTTCATACTCAACATTTGGAAATGGCTTAATAAAATTCGCAATAGCCAGCACATCTTCCACGCTATTATTGCAACCGGGAATGATGGGTGTGCGGCAACGTATGGGCAAGTTAGGATTGTTTTCAGCAAGTTTAGTGAAGTTATCCAAAACAATCTTATTATCGCCTTCGGTAAATTCTCTGTGTTTGGTGCTATCCATGTGTTTTATATCAAAGAGCACGGAAGTAAGACTTGGCGCTGCTTCTTCATAAGCAGACCACTTTGCAACACCGCACGTTTCAATGGCAGTCTTAAGGCGACGACGACGAGCTTCACGCAATAACGCACAAGCAAACGAACCCTGCATCATAGGCTCACCACCGGAAAGTGTCATGCCTCCACCGGAACGAGCATAAAAAGCTGCATCTTGCTCCACAATCTTCAGCACATCATCAACAGAACGATAATCACCATAAATGGTAAGACTTTTAGAAGGACAAGCACTGGCACAAGGCATGGAACATCCCTTGCACTTAGCACGATCTATACTTATCTTATCGTCTTCACGCCTAGTAATAGCATCATGAGGACAAGCCTTCACACAATGCTGGCACTTGCTCAACGTCAAACATCGATTTTCATTAAAGGCAAGTTCAGGCTCGCGTAATTGTGATTCAGGATTACTACACCAACGGCAACGCAACGGGCATCCTTTAAGAAAGGCAATGGTGCGTATGCCGGGGCCATCATGCACGGAAAATTTTTGAACGTTAAAAATTACACCAGTCTTTTTTCTATCTTCAAAACTACTCATAAAACTTACCTTCTGAAATCCACAAAAGGGGATTCGAATTTCTTCCGAATCCCCTAAAGTTCATTTAATTGTTAAACCTTAAATTATAACGCGCCATGTGAGGTACGTGCAATAAGGTCGTTTTGGAGGTCTGGGCTCAAGTCGCAGAAGTAAGCGCTGTAGCCAGCAATACGCACGATAAGGTTGCGATATTTTTCAGGATCCTTTTGAGCAGCCTTAAGGGTGTCAGCATTGATAACGTTAAATTGTACGTGCCAAAGCTTCAAGTCGCAGAAGGTACGGATGAAGGATACAAGCTTTTCGGTACCCTCTTCACCCTCAACACTCTTAGGTGTGAACTTAATGTTCAACATACGAGCTGCACGATCGCGGCGTCCCATGTTCTTGGTGTTGGCATTGGAAAGCAAGATAGCTGTTGGGCCATTAACGTCAGCACCATGAGAAGCGGAAGAACCGTCAGACAAAGAGAACCATGCGGCGCGGCCGTTAGGTGTGGCGGAAACAACCTTACCAAATGGAACGTGTGAAGTGAATGGTACATAACGCACGTCGTTGTTCATGCCAAGTTCTTTGCTGTATTTGCCACCGAATTCAGTGGTGATGGCGTCAAGTTCGCGGCCAATTTCGTCAGCATAACTATCATTGTTGCCGTAGCAAGGAGCTGTTTGCAACATAGCCTTAATGTCATCATAGCCTTCAAAGTTAGCTTCAAGAGCAGTAATAACTTGTGCCATGGTAAGCTTTTTGTCTTCAAAAACTAATTTCTTCACAGCAGCCAAGGAGTCAATAACTGTACCAAAGCCCATGAATTCGAAGTAACCAAAGTTTACACCTTCAGGCACTTGAGGTTGATGCAAGTCAATGCAATGCTTCATGCAAAGGTCATGCATAGCTGAGCCCATGGGCTGAGCAAAGTGCTTAGCACGCAAGTTGTTAATAATATATTGCTGAGTGAAAGCTGCACGCAAGAAGAGCATGTGTTGAGCTTTATATGCATCAAAGAATTGATCCCAAGTTGTGAATGTGCAAGGGTCACCGGTTTCAATACCAAGTTGTACGTCACCGTATTTCTTCATTTTGCCGTTATACAAAGCCATTTCCACAGCGGCAGCAAAGTTAACATAAGCACCACCGGAAGTGTAGGTGTCACGGTTTACCATGCGGCACTCGGTGCAACCGGAAACAGCATAGTCAAGAGCTTCTTCAAAGGTTGCGCCCTTGGAAACATACAAAGGAATTACTTCTTCGTCGTTGATAAGTTTGGGGAAACCGGAACCGTCTTTAATAGTTTCGGCAACGTCCCACAAGTATGCTTCAGGAGCACGGCTGTGAATACGAGCAGCAAGGTCAGGATAGTGTAATGGGAACTCGCGCTTGCTCTTCAAAATGAGGTGAGTCATTTCGTTGGTAGCATCACGACCGTCGGGAGTTTGTCCGCCAACAGTTACAGCTTCCCAGTGAGCATAGCCTTCGTTGAAAGCACCTCCAGTGGGGGAGATGAACATGTCGATAAATTCAGCCATACCTACCCACATGCATTCCAAAAGCTCAATGGCTTTATCTTCGGTAAGAGCGCCGGACTCCAAATCCTGCATGTAGTAAGGGTAGAAGTATTGGTCCATACGACCGTTAGAAACGGTGGTACCGGTTTTTTGCTCAATGCGTGAGAACATTTGTGTAAACCATTGGCTTTGTACTGCTTCGTAGAAGTTACGAGCAGGATTGCCAGGTACATGCTCAGCATTTTCAGCCATTTGAATAAGTTCAGCTTTACGAACAGGATCGCTTTCTTTAGCAGCCATTTCACGAGCAAGAACTGCGTGACGTTTTGCCCAAAGAACAATAGCATCACAAACAATCACAACAGCTTCGAGGAAAGGTTTTTTCTCAACATTGTCGATAGGACTGCTAGGATCAAGAGCTGCAATCTTTTCTTCAGCTTCAGCTTTAATACCATTAAAGCCGCGCTTTAAGATTTTTTCATAGTCATGCACCCATTGGATGGACGAACGGAAAGAAGAAGTTTCGTTAACGATAAAGCGAGAAATAAGGCCTTCCGGATCGTCATAAGTAAGCTTATGAACTTCGGGTGGAATAGCAGCATTCAAAGCTTCATGGTAGGTCTTACCTTTCCAGTAAGGAGCGATTTCGTTAACAACACGCTCAGCATCTTCAGGGGTAATGGTAGCAGGGGAAGTTTTACGTGAAGGTAAATCTTTTACTGCGATATCAAGGAAGTCACCGTCAAGCTCTGGATAGAGAATACCATAACGACCGTCGCAACCTGCACGACCAAGCAACAATTGATGGTCTTGTACATAAACAGTCATGTTTTGAGCAATGTGCATAAGTGCTTTTGCCCAGCGCAAAGAAAGGTGTTGGCCTTCTGTTTGCTTCATGGACTCGGTGAAATAAAGGGCACGTTCTATGTCGATACGTGGTTTTTGATTTTCAAAACGCTCCAGCATAGTGAAAACACGTTGGTGTGTTTTACGATAACGATCTTCTTTTCCTGTAATACGGTCTTGTAAACGTTGTTCTTGTGGTGACACGCAGTCGCATTGATACTGGCTCATGGAAACTCCTTAAAGGCTTCTTAAAATGTTATACATTGCATGCTGTGCAGAAAATCAGTACTCATCATATAATAATTTTTATTTGAACTTTATCCTTCAGCAACACGCCTTATAGCTAAGAACTCAACAAAATTTGTCAAGGTATTATTCTCAAGCTTTATTGTTTTTACCTGTTTTAGCTATTGCATTCATCGTGCCACGAATGATAGAAAAATGAAAAATTGTAAACAATCAAATACTTATCATAAACGCCGCTAAAGCCTTTTTTTCACTATCTCAGTTCTGTTGCAAAAATGCAACTAATAGGAAGCATTTTTAATATACTATGCGTTTTTTTCGTTGCAAAAGTGCAACATCTACTCATTTTAACAGCAACTCACAAGTTGCAAAAATGCAACGCTTGATTAACTCATTAGAGTTATTAAAGCAATAAGCATAAATTTAGTATCTTGTTAGTTGCATTTTTTTATACGCTAAAACAATATATATATAGACATAAATCTAACTACTAAAAATACTATACTTTATCAAACTGATTCCTCAATCACCACACCATGTTTCACAATTCTGTAGTTGCAAAAATGCAACATCACAAAGAAGGAGTTCTTTTTTTTCTCAAAATAATGCTCAGTGTTTTTCTTTTTTAAAACAACCCTGTTTATACTAGATTATTTGTAATTTAATCGATTTTTTAGCCAGAAAAACACTTTATTTAGTATCTAAAAATTATGCCCCTTGCTTCGTTGAACTCTCAACTATCTGGAATAAAATAAATAAAAATTTCAAAAAAAACTCTTGCTTTTTGGGCATAGAATTTGCTAACAGTCATCCCGAAAATGAGTGTTTCTTTCAAATTTGGTACCCATTGGGGGTTTGTTTAACAATGCATGAGGAGTTATCATGAAAATTAGTTTAGGTTTAAAAGCTGTCCTTTTGGCGAGTCTACTATTAGTAGGGTGTAATGATTCTGATTCCAAAAAAGGTTCAGATAATGCAGAAGAAAAATCATCGGGTAAACCCGTCACTTTACGCCTTGGCCATCCCATGGCGCCCGGTAATAATGTAACGGTCGGTTATGAAAAGTTCAAAGAAATTCTTGAGAAAAAAAGTAACGGTCAAATTAAAATTCGCATCTTTGGTAACACTCAGCTTGGCAGCGACCGTGTAACAACTGAAGCAGCTCAAGCCGGAACTCTTGATTTATCCTCAAGCTCAACCCCTAACCTTGCCAGCTTCACAAAAGCTTACATGGTTTTTGACCTTCCATACATCACAGAGCCTGCTAACCAAGAAAAGCTCTATAAAGCTCTTGATGAAGGTGATCTTGGAAAATACTTGCGCAAAGTTGCCAACGACATCGGCCTTGAAACCATTATGTTTGCTGAATACGGTTATCGTAACTTTGTTTCTGCCAAAAACCCAATCACCGGCGCTGACGACCTTAAGGGTATGAAAATCCGCACCACTGATTCACCTGTTGAAGTAGCTGTTGCTACTGCTCTTGGCATGAACCCAGCTCCTGTTGCTTGGGGTGAAACTTATACAGCTTTACAACAAGGTACAGTTGACGGCGAAGGTAATACATTCTCCCTATTAAACGATGCAAAACACTCCGAAGTGTTAAAGCATGCTATGAATTCTGAACACAATTACAGCATGCACGTTCTACTTATGAACAAAGATAAGTGGGACAGTTTATCAGCTGAACAACAAAAACTTATTCGCGAAGCTGCTGCTGAAGCCACCGCATGGCAACGCAAAGAAAGCGTTGTGCTTGAAAACAAAGCATGGGATGCCTTCAAAGAGCGTGGTATTGTAATCACAATGCTTAATGACGAGCAAAAAAACAAACTCAAAGAATTAACCAAGCCTATATTTGATGAATTTGCAAAGCAAGTTCCCGCTGAGCTTGTAGAGCTTGTTCAAGGCACACAGAAGTAATATTTATGCCCTTCTCACTCGCTGAGGAGGGCATATTTTGTTTTCATTCAGTAATATTTTGCATTTAGGGAGTGTTTATGTCTGATGTTTTATCTGCACACATGCATGAAAATCAAAAAGGCGTTGTGGCGTGGATTGATGAAAATTTCGAAAAAATATTCTTGATTGTCGGCTTACTGTCCATTATATTTATTATCAGCTTTCAAACATTTTATCGCTATATTGTCACAGCCTTATCCGATTCAGCGGGAGCAGCTGTATGGACTGAGGAGCTATCACGCTTTATCTTCATTTGGATTTCTTACTTGGCATTACCCATTGCCATTAAAACCCGTTCATCCATTCGTGTTGACATCATCTATGACAAGCTCAGCCCACGCTGGCAACAAGTTTCATGGATAGTCGTGGACGTTGCCTTTCTTATCTTAACTGTGGTTATTTTTGTTGCCGGTGTTGATTTAATCAGTAAACAGTTAACTCGACCAACTTTCAGTGCTGCCATGGGAGTCCCCTACATAATACCTTATGCTATTTTGCCATTTGGTTTTGGACTTAAGATCATACGTTTATTGCAAATGCTGTATAAGCAAGTCAAGATTTGCGGCATTTTTGACAGCCTATTGGGTATTGGTTTTGTAGTTGTTGCTTCCCTACCAGTGCTTGTAGCAGGTTACATTGACCCAATCCCTGTTCTTTTTGGATACTTCATCTTAGCTTGCGCTGTGGGTATACCCATCGCCATTTCCTTGGGTCTTGCTACTTTGGCAACTGTTCTATGCGCAGAGACAGTACCCGTTCTCTATATGGCACAAACAGCTTTCAACTCTGTTGACTCATTCCCCATTATGGCTATTCCTTTCTTCATAGCCGCCGGTGTTTTCATGGGCGCAGGTGGTTTGTCTGAAAGATTGTTGGCTCTTGCCGACGAAATGCTGGGCGGCCTTCATGGCGGTATGGCTCTTGCCACCGTTGCCACTTGCATGTTTTTCGGCGCCATTTCCGGCTCCGGCCCGGCTACAGTGGCAGCCATTGGTGCTTTAACCATTCCGGCCATGGTGGATCGTGGTTACGACAGAGTTTTTGCGGCAACCTTAGTTGCTGCAGCCGGTGCCATCGGCGTTATGATTCCACCAAGTAACCCCTTTGTGGTTTATGGTGTTTCGGCGCAAGTTTCCATTGGTGATTTGTTTATTGGTGGTATCATCCCCGGCGTATTGACCGGACTTGTACTCATGATTTATGCGTATTTCGTTTCCCGTGCACGTAACTGGCGCGGCGAGCAACGTAAGCGTACCGCAGGCACTTTTGCCAAAGCATTTTGGAATGCCAAATGGGCACTTATGGTACCGGTCATCGTGCTTGGTGGTATTTATGGCGGACTCATGACTCCCACCGAAGCGGCTGCCGTTGCTGCTTTATACGGCCTTCTCGTGGGTGTTTTTGTATACAAAGAAATTAATTTTAAGAAAATGCTTGAGTGCTGCATAGAAGCCTGCTCAACTTCTTCAATCATTATTGTGCTCATGGCTATGGCCACAATGTTTGGTTATATTATGACCTTAGAAGATGTTCCGGTTACCATTGCTCGCACAATTTTATCCTTAACGGAAAATAAGTTCTTAATTCTCTTGCTCATCAACGTACTTTTGATTATTGTGGGCACCTTCATGGAGGCATTAGCCGCCATTGTTATTTTGACTCCAATTTTGCTGCCTGTTGTTACAGGTGTTGGCGTATCGCCATTGCACTTTGGTATTGTCATGGTGGTAAACTTAGCCATTGGCTTCGTAACACCGCCGGTGGGTGTAAACCTCTTTGTAGCTTCAGGTGTTGCCCAAGCAAAGCTTGCTCACTTATCACGCGCAGCTTTGCCAATGATTGGTCTTATGCTCTTGGTACTTATGCTTGTAACCTACATTCCGGAAATATCTCTTTTCCTCGTGGGCAAGTAAGTAACTATAAATATGTATAGGTGGCTGCTGCTTTTTTTGGCGGCAGCCTTAAAATAAAATTAAAAACACAATAAAAGAAGGATAGTATGAAGATTATTGACTTTCGTTTTCGTCCGCATACGCCGGAAATAGTAAACGGCATCAAAAATAGCGCCATGTTCAAAGCCGCTTGCGAAGTTATAGGCTTTGACAAGCGTGTTCCTCAGTCTTTGCCCGAAGTGGTAGAAGGCGTAAGACGTCGTGGCGTGGAATTATGCGTCATTACCGGTCGTGACTGCGAAATGACGTACAATACCCCGACCAACAACGAAAGTGTTCTTGAGTTTGTGCGCGCATACCCCGATTTATTCATCGGCTTTTGGGGCATCGACCCACACAAGGGCATGGGCGCCGTGAAAGAAATCGTGCGTGCTGTGGAAGAGCTTGGCATGAGAGGTATAGCAACTGACCCTTATCTTGCACACATTCCACCTAACGATGCTCGTTATTATCCTTTATACACAAAGTGCTGCGAACTTGATATTCCTGTATTTATTACCACAGCACCTCCGCCCCAAGTACCCCGCGCCGTGGTAGATTATATTGACCCACGTCAAGTGGATATTGTGGCTCGTGACTTTCCTGAATTAACCATTATAATGAGTCATGGCGGCTATCCTTTTGTAAACGAAGCAGTATTTACTTGCATGCGTAACGCCAATGTTTACATGGACTTGTCTGAGTATGAATTGGCACCTATGGCCGATGTTTATGTACAAGGCTTAAATACCTTCATCGGCGACAAGGTCGTCTTTGCTTCTGCTCACCCCTTTGTGGAGCAAGAAGAAGCCATTAGCATATACAACAAAATGAATTTAAAAGATGATGTTCGCAAAAAAGTTATGTATGAAACAGCTGCAAAAATTCTTAAGCTTGACGGCTATGGCAATAAGTCCAAGCCCAGCATGGCTATGCAAAGAAATATCCCCATGGGTACGGCTATGCCTTTCATGCCTTTCTTCCCTTCATCTCGCTAAAAATTAACAACGCGTAACTAAGAGAAAATGATGAATAAAGAAGCATTAATTCAAGCTGTGCTTAATGGCGGCATTGTAGGCGAAGGTGGCGCCGGTTTTCCGGCTCATGTCAAATACAATGCCGACGCTGATACAGTCATAGCCAATGGCTGTGAGTGTGAGCCGCTTTTGCACAGTGACCATCATATTATGGCGCATCACACAGATGCCATGTTGCGTGGCTTACGTGCACTTGGGGATGCTGTTGGTGCTAAACGCACTGTACTCGGTCTGAAGAAAAAACATACCGATATCATTCCCATGCTCAAAGAAGCTGCAAAACCTTTTAATATCGAAGTTTTTTTGCTGGATGATTTCTATCCGGCCGGCGATGAGCAAATTTTGGTACGCGAAGTAACAGGACGTTCAGTTCCACCGCTTGGTATTCCTTTACATGTTGGTGTAGTTGTGGCTAACGTCGCAACGCTTATGCATGTACAAGGCGCCATTGAAGGCAAGCCTATCACGGAAAAGACCATCACTGTCACCGGTGAAGTTCGCAATCCTTCGGTACTCAATGCCCCCATTGGCACGCCAATCACTGCTTTACTTGAAGCGTGTGGCGGCGTCATACCGCAAAGTCCTGTTTTCGTCATGGGTGGCCCCATGATGGGTCCTGTGGTCGTTGGCATGGATAATTTGGCAAAGTTTGTAGTCACCAAGACAACGGGCGGAATTATCGTTCTTCCCGAAGGGCATCACTTGCATAAAAATGCAACTTTGGATAAAAGCTACATGCGCAAACGTGCTGCAGCCGCTTGTATTCAATGTCGTATGTGTTCTGATCTTTGCCCGCGTAATCTTATCGGACATCCTTTTGAAACACATCAAGTTATGCAAGCATTTGGCTCCGGTACAGAGCTTCACAGCGCAAAAGCCGCTCAAGCCATGATTTGCTGTGAGTGCGGCGCATGTGAGCAATTTGCCTGCCCCATGGGAATGAGTCCAAGACGCATTAACCAAGCGGTAAAAGCATCCATGCGTGCAGAAAAGATAAATTACGAAGGAACCCGAGAAATTCGTGAGTCCAATATTGCCATGCGTGAATATCGTAAAATACCGTCCAAGCGCCTTGCGGCAAGGCTTGGCATTTTGCAATATCTCTACCTTAAAACGCCCTATATAGGGATGCTCAAGCCTAGTGAAGTACGCATTCCATTGCATCAACACATTGGCGCACCTTCCGTAGCGTGTGTAGAAGTTGGAGCAAAAGTGCGCTGTGGCGATGTCATTGGTAATATACCGGAAAAAGCCCTTGGGGCAAAAATACATGCCAGTGTCAACGGCACAGTTAAAGCTGTGGATACACATGTAACCATTGTTGCGGAGTAATATATGATGGATTTATTAGCAGGCGGTGCCGTGGGTATGCTGGAATATACCAGCATTGCTGCGGGCATGGAATCGGCAGACGCTATGGTTAAAACTGCCGACGTTACACCCATATTTTTTAAGACAATCTGTCCGGGCAAGTTTATTGCAGCCATTACCGGCAACGTGGCCGCTGTGGAAGCAGCTGTAAGCGCCGGACGTGAAATAGCACCGGAAACGGTGGTAGACGGCTTTGTAATTCCAAACATCCACCCCGACGTGATTAGTGCCATGTCAGGCTGTATACAAATTCAAGAGCGCGCTGCTCTTGGCATTGTAGAAACATTTTCCGTGGCCACTTCCGTGAGGGCTGCCGATGCTGCTGCCAAGTCTGCCAACGTGCAGATTTTAGAAGTACGCACAGCTCTTGGACTTGGCGGAAAAGCCTTTGTACTCATTGGCGGAGACGTGGCGGCTGTGAAATCAGCTGTGGATGCGGCAGCTTATACTGCCGGTTTAGAAGGCCTACTTGTGCGCACATCGGTTATTCCGCGCCCAAGCGATGCTTTTTTTGATCAGATTATATAAGTTTTTAAGCACAGACTTGGATAAAATTATCTCTTACCAAGCTGTTAAGGAGAAATGATTATGAGTCATAATGCACAAGGTTTTGTGGAAGTTGCAAGCTATGTAGCTGCCATTGAAACGGCAGATGCCATGGCTAAGGGTGCTGATGTGGTTATCAAGTGCGTACACAAAGTTGACGGCCCCATTGTGGCCATTATTTGTGAAGGCGATGTAGCTGCTTGCAAAGCCGCCGTGGACGTAGGTTGCGCAGTGGCTTCTGCCAAGGGAATGCTATTGGCACACAATGTCATTGCTCGCCCAGACGGCGACGGTCAAGATTTATTCAAGCATCTTGCCGCCATCAATGCCAAAAAAGCCGCCAAAAAGGCTGCTAAAGCTGCTGCCCGTGCTGCTGCAAAAGCAACAAACAAACCGGCCAATACTAAAGCCGGCGGCGCAAAATAACAATAGATAAAAAATAATTATAAACATTAAACTAAACGGCAAATACAGCGAAAAAAGGCAATTATCATGCGAGAACTCATAACCGGACAGAGCATTGCGCAAGCCCGAAAGGCAGGACAAACAGAAATTGTCGTCTCCGAAGGGGCTTTGATCACACCGCAAGCGCGCGACGATGCCAAACAATTTGGCATAAGCATTCGCTACGGCACGCATGCGCAAACATCAGTCGCTATGCAAAACGCTGTCACTGCCCAAGCAACTCATAGGAATGCTATGAATACAAATAACGCAAATAATGGTGTTGCACCGGCTTGGTCTGCACCAGTAGTTCCATTTGGCAATGCCGCCAGCCAAGCCCCCACTGTCAGCCAATCTTCTGACATTGCAGGGCAAGTGGCCGATCAGGTCGTGGCTCGTTTGCAAAGCTTGTTGGCAACAACAGCCGGCGCAAGCCAACCCGGTACAGCTCATCCAAACGCTGCTCCGGCAAATTCAATGACCATGGCGCAAACAGTGGCACAAGTTGTATCTGAAATGATGCAAAGCCCCGGCGCATCCAGCCCGCTTCCTGCGGCTCCTGTCGGCGCAAGCGCTTGTGCCGGTTCGTTAAACGGCGTGGATGTGGTACCTTTTCCCGTAAACGCTCCCACAACGAGCATACAAGGGGAAATGAATATAGAAGAAGCACTTCTTCCCGGTGAAAGTGGCCCCGGCGTTACCCGATTTTGCTTTGCAAATACTTCACTCGATTGGACTTTTGCCAACGATGAAGTTCTTGTGGTGACCAAGGGTACAGTACAAATTACACAAAACGGAAGCGCAGTCAGCTTGGTAGCCGGCGGTGCAGCCCGTATGCGTAAGGGTACCAGCGTCATTTTGACCGCTCAAGGTGATGTGTGCTTTGTAACCAGTTCATTCACCAAGTAAGTAGTCGTCACTGAAAAAGACATTAACATTTTAAAATAAAAAATTTTTTAGTCAAAACAGGCAAATAAAAATGCGAAAATAAGGGCATGAAATGCACTT
>CAYJJP010000043.1:0-11591 GCA_964370525.1 uncultured Desulfovibrionaceae bacterium
TATAGTTTGAAACTTTAGCTTGAACAGCTTCCAAAATGTTTTCTTGCTGTGCTTCGGCAGTAACCATAAGAAATGGTGTGTCAGCAAGTTTTTCATCGGCGCGAACTTTACGCAAAAGCTCAATGCCGGTCATCTGTGGCATATTCCAGTCAGACACAATAAATTCAATTTTTTCACGCTGAAGCACTTCCCAAGCAGTGGTGCCGTCATCAGCTTCAACAACATTGTTAAAACCAAGTTGACGCAAAACATTGCGCACAATACGACGCATGGTAGAAAAGTCGTCTACGATAAGCACACGCATATCTGGATTGTATGGCATAATATCCCCCTAATCTAGTGAGTTATAATATTTTTATTCTTGTCCGTACTTTTTGGCAAATTCGCACCGCAAGCGCTTAAGAGCTTGTGAATGTAGCTGCGAAACACGCCCTTCAGTAATACCCATTACCTCAGCGACTTCACGCATATTTAATTCGTCACTGTAATAAAGCGACAATACCAATTTTTCCCTTGGTGTCAATGTAATTATAAGGGGTAAAAGTCGCTCGAGCATTTCTTTTTCGGCAGTGATCGTATAAGGCTCATCATTACTTTGCATATCTCCTATGGCTAAATCATGCACAGCGTCTAGAGAAACCATGAGCTGGCTTTGCAATGCTTCTAGCCCTTGACGCACTTCGAGCAAACTTAAGCCTGTGATTTCAATGAGTTCTTCTTCCGTCGCTTGGCGCCCGTGGCTACGTTCCATGTTGCGCATAGCATTGTCAATTTGGCGGATTTTTTGACGCAAAGGACGTGGGAACCAGTCAAGCTTGCGTAATTCATCCAGCATGGCACCACGAATGCGGTTGCCGGCATAAGTATCAAAACGTACACCAAGATGTGGTTGAAATTTTCCAAGTGCTTCCATTAGACCCAATGTACCGGCGCTAATCATTTCATTTAATGAAACTGATTTAGGTAATTTTGCTTTAAGGCGCAAGGCGAGAAAACGGATTTTGGGTGCATAGTGGCGCACAATACTTTCTTGCTCAAGGGGCAAAAAATCGCACCACGAAGAATGTCCTTGCTCCATGGCTTCCCAAGGTGGAAGTGAATGCTTGTGGGCGTTTGCTTCTTGCATAATATCTCCTTTATAGCGGCGTAAGCGCTACAACTATACTTCTAGCATCTTGAATTTAAGTTTTACTGCTGGAACAAAAGTTTTTTCCAGAAAAATTTTATATTTCCATCAAGACGCTTGGGAGCTTCCCACTCCAAAATAGATTGCGCTATTTCCCCCATGGCTTTGGCAGCTGAGGATCGCGGATCATTCACACACAATGGCAACTGCTGCACAACCGATTGACGCACAGTAGTATCACGAGGAATAATTCCAACTAAATCAAGCGAAACACCACTTAAAAAATGTTCGCAAGCTTGATGTAGACGACTAAAAACAATCTTGGCAGCACGCATATCCGGCGCCATATTCACTATAACCTTAAAATGCTCTACCCCATGATTGGTTTTAAGCACCTTTATGACGGCATAGGCATCAGTCAATGAAGTAGGTTCGGGCGTAAGCACAACTATACGTTCCTGAACTGCAAGATTAAAATACAACACATTGTCCGCAATTCCTGCGCCCGTATCAACCAATAAATAGTCAACTTCTTCTTCCAAAACATCAACTGCTTCCAATAATTCAAGCTTTTGACCGGTATCAAGGGTCAACATATCACTCACGCCCGACGAAGCGGGTAAAATGGAAAAACCATACGGCGTAGAAAATATGATATCTCGAATATTTATGTCTTCGTAAAAGAGGTGAAACAAATTCTTTGATGGTGTAAGACCTAATAGTACATCAACATTTGCAAGGCCAAGGTCAGCATCAAGCAACACTACACGCTTACCAAACTTTGCCAGTTCCACCGCAAGGTTCACAGCAATATTGGTTTTACCCACACCGCCCTTGCCAGAAGTTAAGGAAATGACCAATGGAAATGTATCTTGCATATAAATCACCTTTATTAGCCTTTTGTACTGCGTTTTTGTTTTGTTACTTGAGTTTGTGATGCATTAGTTACACTTGGCAATTGTCTTTTAAAAATCAGACGCCATAAAAGCGAATCTGTGGCCACAGACAGCGTATCTCTAAGTTCCGCACCGTATGAAAGCGCCGAAATTGGCAGGTGACAAGCAGCAGCGGCGTTGACTATGCTCCCAAAACTTATACTTTCATCAAGTTTTGACCACACAATGCTTGCAGCACCGTCCGGAGCATAGCGTTGTAAAAAGTTCGTGAGATGCGCTCCATCATACGTTGGCGAAAGCACTAAATGCGTTGCCTTTGTTCCTGCAGAGTTGCCCTCTATGCCAAGTTGAGCATATTGCGCTTGCAGTGAAGAGTCATTATTTTGACTATCCTGTGTCAAATTTTGGACACGCAAGCTTGGTAAATCCACAAAAATCTTATCGGCACCGGCATGAGCCACAAGAGCTTTTTTCATACTATCAAAGCCTTGCGCTTCCACATAACCAAAGTCAGAAAGTTCTGCCCAGTGACGTAAAACAAGCCTTCCATTGCCCCTTAAACAGTCAGCATTTATGAATGCTATCCGACATGAAGGGTTTTGAGCTCTAAGATGTAAAGCCATGCGCAAGGCTGTTGTGGTTTTCCCTACACCATATGGACCGGTAAAACAATGCAAGCGCTGTTCCCAAGCCATGCTCCCCCAAGGAGCAATGGGGACAATTTCGCTCAAGGATTGCAGAACAGAATCTTCCGGGCTGGCAAGCAACCTTCGATATAATTCAAGAATTACCGCATCCTTCACGCCTTCACGCTGTAGATATTCAAGAGCAACTCTTTGGCGAGGAGACAACCGCTCCATTTGCATGGAAGGTTTCATTAGCGCAAATAGGTGATCTTTTATCTGCATCCATTCTTTATGCCAATCCGCCCAACCGCCAGAATTTTGACTAAAAGACGGCATTATGTCATTTTTTTGACTTTCTTGCACATAATTCGAAGCAATCTGTTTAACAAGCTGGCTTGGAGAGAAAATCTCTTCCTCATCAATTTCCATGTTCTTTTTTGCTTGCCCCTTCCCAAGGTGTCCTGCGGTGGCATAGGCAACCTTGGCCGTAGCTTTCGAAGCGCCCGCTGCCGGTGCCATATCGCTTGGCGGCATATTGCGCTCAACGCCAGCTGTCACCTCATATAAGCGCTCGCCGTTTTTACGCACACTTCTATTACTTAAAATCACAGCATCCGGACCTAATTCTTCCTTTATCAGGAGTAAAATCTCTTGGGTGCTTTTACCGGTATATGTTTTGACTTGCATTATTCAATCCCCACTGTACCTACAGATTGTAGGTGAATATCCGGCGGTATTTCAGCTTGCGAAATAACTGGCACCGCTGGTAAAAATCGTGTAATGAGCTGTGCCAAGTGCGGACGAATAATTGGTGATGCGAGAAGCACCGGTTGCCCCTCGGCCATAACAGCATTTTCCACGGCATTATTGACGCTTTGAATAATTTTCTGTGCAACAACCGGATTAAGCGATAAAAATGTGCCGCCCTCGGTTTGCCGTATACCCTCTTGCACTGTGCGCTCGGCGTTCTGATCAAGCGTCAAAACCGAAAGACCACCGGTGCTGTCCATATAAGGGCGTACAATCGCGCGCGATAATCGCTCACGCACATATTCTGCCAACATGTCGGCTTGCTTAATATGACCACCATAATCACCAAGCGTTTCCACAATAGTCAGCATATCACGGATAGTAACATTTTCACGCACAAGAATCTGCAAAACTTTTTGCACAACACCAAGCGGCAACGTTCCCGGAACAAGCTCTTCCACTGCCTTTGGATAATTTCTTGCCAATGTATCCAGCAAGCCTTGCACAGCCTGCCTATCCAAGAAATCACTCAGATGCTTTCTAAATATTTCAGTCAAGTGGGTAGCAATAACCGTAGCCGGATCTACAACAGTATAACCGCCAAGCATAGCTTCATCTTTATGCACTTCGGGAATCCATAAGGCCGGTAAATTAAAAGCCGGCTCCCGTGTTTCAATTCCCTTAATTTGCGTGGAGGCATTGCCCGGATCCATAGCAAGGTAATGGTCCACTAAAATTTCTGCCGAGGCCACTTGGTTACCCTTTATGAGCAAAGCATATTGCCCGGGCTTAAGCTGTAAATTATCACGCAAATGCAAGGCCGGAATGACAACACCCATATCTAAAGCAAACTGCCTGCGAATAGAACGAATCCGTGAAAGCAAGTTTCCGCTTTGCTCTTCATCCACCAGCGGAATAAGACCGTAACCCACTTCCAGCTCCAACGAGTCAAGATGTAAAAGAGCTTGCACTTCTTCCGGCGTATCGGCAGTTCCCGATGACTTTGCGTTCTTTTTGGCCTTGGCAGCCTTTTCTTCTTCGCTCTCTTCGTCTTTCGCTGTCAATTTTGCAGCAACAAATGTTAAAATAGAAAGAATTAAAAAAGGAATTGTGGGCAAGCCCGGCACAATGGCAAAAACAAATAACACCAAGGACACCATTTGTAGCGCCTTGGTATTGAAACTAAGCTGAGCCAAAAATTCTTCGCCCATTTTCGCTTCTGCCGCAGCACGAGAAACAAGTATACCTGTGCCCGTAGACACCAAGATGGAGGGAATGGTGGAAACAAGGCCATCACCAATGGTGAGCAAAGAATATGTGGTAAGGGCTGTACCCCACGCCATGTCTTTTTGCACAACGCCAATGATAATGCCACCAATCAGGTTAATCAACGTAATGAGCATGCCGGCATTTACGTCACCGGACACAAATTTACACGCACCATCCATCGCACCGTAAAAGTCAGCTTCTTTACGCAAAGCATGGCGACGAGCCGTAGCTTCTTCTTCGTTAATAAGACCGGCATTTAAATCTGCTTCGATGGACATCTGCTTACCCGGCATAGCATCCAAGGTAAAACGAGCGGCCACTTCCGCAATCCGTGAAGTACCTGAAGTAATAACTGTTTTATTGAGAATATACAAAATGGCAAAAATAACCGCACCGACAACATAACTGCCGCCCACCACAAACTCTCCAAATGAGCGGATAACGTCACCTGCTGCATCCACACCCTTTTCACCATTAAGCAAAATAAGTCGTGTGGAGGACACGTTTAAAGCAAGGCGTAAAAGTGTAGTCACAAGAAGCAATGAGGGAAATATGGAAAATTCCAGTGGGCTGGTCATGAACATGGTCGTAATAAGCACAAGCAGAGAAAGAGAGATGCTTACGGCCAACATAAAGTCAAGCAAAAACGTGGGTAATGGAATGAGCATCATAAAAAGAATGAGCACAACACCACCTGCGAGGAAAAAATCCCCGTGTTTGGCAAAGCGTTGATAGTCTAGCTGAGGTAGTGTAGCCATTTTTATGACATCCTTCTTTTTGTATTACTTGAAAATATCACGGTAGTACAAAACATGTTAATCTAATTTTTTTTCTATCTTTTTGGCATCTTACCTTGCATCTTCCAAATACTTGCAAGGATGGAGGCAGTGGCCTTATACAGATCTTCGGGAATCATATCCCCTATTTCTACACTCTTATACAAAGCCCGTGCCAAAGGTACATTTTCTCGTATGGGAATACGATGTTCGCGGGCAATCTCTTTAATTTTTTCTGCCAAATAATCAGCTCCCTTGGCAATCACAATGGGCGCTGGAGCTTCTTGGGTATTGTAATAAATAGCCACGGCAAGGTGCGTTGGGTTAGTAATAATAACATCTGCCTTTGGAATGCTTTGAAGCATACGCTTTTGCACTATGGCCATCATTTTCTGCTTTTGCTTGGCCTTAATTTCCGGATCCCCTTCGGCTTGCTTATGTTCGTCTTTCACCTCACCCTTGGTCATTTTTAGTCCTTCAAAATAAGCAAAACGGCTTTGCCATACATCAAAGGCCGCAATGGCCCCCATGGGAATAAGAGTATAATAAACCATATCAAAACCGGTGCTTAGCATATAGGTAATCACCACATTGGCATCTTCGTGAAACATCGGCAAAAAGTTTTCCGATTCTTGCATTATCATAATGCCGGGGATAAGACCAATAACTAGTGCAAAAAGAAGGCTTTTGAGTAAGCGAAAAATAGTTTGCGGCGAAATAAGCATATTTTTCAATGCTTTTATTACGTTAAACTTTTCCCACTTAGGCTCAAAAACTTGTGTTGTCCACAGCTTACCCACTTGTAGACGCAAGCAAAGCCAAGCCATAAAACCCAAAAAAATTAAAACCGGCAATAGTATTTTGGCTATATAGGCAGAAACCCAAATGAACAAGCTATAAACGCTTTCCGGATCAGCCTGAAATTCATGGAAACGAGTCAAAAAATGTCTATATAAGTCCTCAATTTCCTTACCCATAGTTTCAATCCAAAAGTAAAGAATCATGAGCCCAGCCACCAAGCTCACCAACTTACTGGCTTCTTGAGATTTGGGCACACTACCTTTGTCGCGACTTTTTTGAATTTGTTTTGGTGTCGCATCTTCGGTTCTGCTAGGATCTTCTTGTGAACCAAACATAACTATCCTTATTTTAATGCATTACATACATTCGTTCGTACAAGCACAAGCAACGCAATTTACCGCAACGGGCTTGCTATTTGCAGGATACTGCCAAGCATAGCCTCCATCCGATAAATATACGCTTCCATATATTCCGACATAACAATCAACAACATACCCAAAAAGAAAAATCCTGCTCCTATTTTGACAGGGAAACCAATATCCATAATATTTACTTGCGGAGAAGCACGGCTAATCAAGGCCAAAGCAAGCTCAATCAGAAAAAGCGCCGTCATAACCGGAGCTGCAATTTTCAATGCAATGATGAACATTTGCGCCGAAAGACTAAACACTTCTGCCATTAATAAATCCCCAAGCACAAGCCCTCCGGCCGGAATAAGCCTAAAACTCAAAGCAAACGCTTGAATCATATACAAATGACCGTCAAGCGACAAAAATGTAAGTGTTGATACCATCCACAAAAAAAACGCTGTGATACCTGTTTGGTTACCAGTCAAAGGGTCGGCAAAATTAATCATAGTAAAACCCATTTGAAAACCAAACAGCTCGCCCCCGGCTTGAATCCCCATGAAAACAAAATTAATACACATGCCTATGACAAGCCCCAGAATAACCTCATTCAATAACAATAACACTACGTCCACAGGATGTGCAGGCATGGCAGTGCCCGGTAAAGAAAGTTGTGGCCAAAGGCCAAGTGTAAGAACAATGGTCGCAAAAGCTTTTACTTGTACCGGCGCACGATCTGACGAAAAAATAGGAAGCATAAACATGACAATGCTCACGCGCATAATTGTGAGTATGAAACTCAAGATAGTTTCTGCAGGCAGATTAAATATATCCATACGTCTCGTTTCCTTGACTCAGTTAACTCTGAAAATGTACAACATTTTACTCTTTAGTCTGCTTGAAAAAGCATTTTACACCACGAATTCACCAAAAGAACTGAACTTATAATACATTTATCTAAAAGAATAAATAGTAATCCTACCTTAAATTAAGACCTCTGCACAATAAGATTGCACAGAGGTCTTAAAAGATTTCTAGTGCACAAATCTTACCCAAGAGCTGCTGCTTCATCAACAATCCAAATCAAATCTCCAAAGGTTGGGCGTACCAATTGTGTCGGCAAAGACGGAGGAGCCAGCAAATCTAAGGATTTTTGCAAAGCTTCATGTTTTTCTTTGCCGGAAACCAAGAACATACAACAACGAGTATTGTTGAGCACAGGCAAAGTAAGCGTTATGCGGTCAGCCTTACGTTCAGGCACATACTGGTCAATGCACAAGCGTTTTTTCTCTAGCAGAGCAGGCGACCCCGCAAAAAGAGAGCTCGTATGCCCATCTTCTGCCATACCAAGCAAAATGAAATCAAAACGAGGAACTTCCGTAGGAGTCTTGAAGTGTTCTCGCAACATTGCTTCGTAATGAAGAGCCGCCTCCACCGGGTCGCTTTCGCCACGCATCCTGTAGTAATGTGTAGCTTGCACATGCGAGAGAAGCTCACGCCGAGCCACGCCATAGTTACTGTCAGGACTTTCCGGACCAACACAGCGCTCGTCAACCCAGTAAATAGCAATTTTATCCCATGGCAAACGCTCTGCCCAGTCAGGGCTGCTTAATAATTGAAAAAAGGGAATAGGTGTATTTCCACCAGAAAGCGCAACATTGAATATATCACGCTCCGAAATGGCTTCTTCACACAGTGCTGCAAAAATATGTGCGGCGCGCTCTGCCATAGCAGCTTCATGTTTGTGCACATGCACAGAAAGGTGTGTAGATCTACTTAATTGTGACATTATATTTCTCCATAAGCGAAAATTTCGCGTAACTTGTGCAAAAATTATTTTATTTCGACGGATTCAATCGTTAGATTTAGCAATAACTTCTTTCAAAAAAAAGCCAATACCAAAACAGCCCTAACAATCGCACACGACCTCAAGAGAAATCATCTAACACAAAGCCGCAACATTGGAAAGAATATTTTTTACGCTTGTTTTACTTCAAACAATGCGCCATCGACCTAGAAGTCGCTGCACTCAACTATCCTTTCATTTTTTATAAGCGTAAAAATTCAAAAACTTATAACTATTTTTATTTTGCATCTTTTTGCTTTTTATCTTCATCTACTACATAAAGAATCTTACCATCATCAAGAGTCATAAATTTTACTGCTGCATCACACGAAACTTTTGTTGAAGTGGAA
Organism: uncultured Desulfovibrionaceae bacterium; assembly: GCA_964370525.1. GTDB lineage: Bacteria > Desulfobacterota > Desulfovibrionia > Desulfovibrionales > Desulfovibrionaceae > CAYJAD01. The sequence continues at coordinate 8,788 of CAYJJP010000043.1, forward strand.
AGCGATTTCATTTCATCACCTTCCTCTTCTACATCAATTGTATAAGAGTCTTCAAGCGTTATACCAACACGCAAAAGTGATGCAGTATTAATATCGTGATTATATACCAAATCGCCATCGGAACCATGTATGGTAACCTTGGTATCAAATGTCATACTACGGATAGTGAAAGGTCCTTGATTGTACCCCTTTATGCGAACAGTAAGCATAGGATACTTTTGCCCGCTTGGTTGATGCACAAAGGCCACGCATTCGCCTAGCTTAAATTGCTGTTCAATACGTTTTTTATCATGAGCTCGTTGCATATCAAATTTTTGTTGCCGTGCGTCCAAAATTTTCTTTTCTTCTTTTAAATATTCCCTAAGCAATTCCGGCATATTGGCAAGTCTTGTTATCTTCCAATCAGGCAATTGCTGCGCAAGAAAATTCAAGGTTACATCTCGTTTAAGACGCGGATGATTAAAAGTCACCGTTACCATGGCGCCTTGAGTTACAACACCAAGCAATCTCAATTTACCGGTAATTTGTTTAGCAAAATCAGCGGGTATAGGCTCAATCGATGCAAAAGAATCTTCTTTTGCGCGTGCGTTTGGCTTTGCGCCATCACCTTGTATATTTTTTATAAAAACTTGTTCTATGTCCTGAGAAAGCCCCGAAAGCGTTTTCGCCTTCAAAGTGAGCACATTTTTTGCCTGCGGAGCGTCAAGAATTTGTTTAGCCATGTCTTCGGTAAGCGCCCGAAAGTCAACAAGCTTTACCAACGAAGCCAAATCACCCTCCACCATGGCCTTATTCAGCGACTCCACATAAGCTTCGGGACCTTGCTTTTTGCCAAGCATTTTCCATCCAAAAAATCCACCAACGCCAACCAATGCAGCAACGATTCCTATTATAATCAGACGTTTTCCCATACAAGTCCTTAAGAGCCCCACTCAGCCCAATTTAATTATTCGTTTCAAAAGTAACCTCAAACTACATACTCAACCCCTTATTCAGCCTCAAGGCCAAGCCGGTAAGAGGCGGTTCTTCCACCATATTCAATCTTACTTGCATCAGAGCACCCAAAGGAAATCTCACAATAGACTCGTTAACTTTTTGCAAAGCCGAAAGTTCCTTCCATGTGGCTGAAAAACTAAGAAGCATGGAAGCCGTACTTATATTACCCTTGGCGATTATTGGGCTTAACATCGCCAAGGTACTGCAAATATCACGCCATGCGTACCATGAGTCATTTTGCAAAAACTTTGGCAACGATTTCGGGACGCATTTTCTCTGCAACCCAGCAAGTGAAAAAGGATTTAGGCATTGTAAAACAACCCCCTTGCTCGCCACCTGCAAAACTTCACGCAACATGACATATAGGGGAAGCGTGCTAAGTTCCCTTGAATCTTCTTCTAATATTGCAGAATTACAAACACCGATGTCATTGAATGCGCCATCATAAAAAGGCAGAGGAGGCAAAAGATTTAGCCCCACATAATCAAAACTTTTTTTGGAAAAAGGCAAATGCTCAAGCGCTGGCTTACGTAGTCTATACACCTCAACGGAGCTTTGCAAATGCTCAGGGGCATCCGCCAAAAAATCATCTACCAAGCTCACTGCGCTTACATCAAAACCACTTTGCCACAAAAGCTCAAGCTCTCTCCAGTGCATTGGTTGAATTTGCAAAAAACTATGCCCACGCCGTGGCCAAGGCGAAAACATTTTTTTACTCAGCGACAAATTGCAAGCAAGCAAATAATCACTCACCAAGCCTTCTGGCGAGCCTTCTAACGAGCTATGCTCGGGCGTTTCATAATTATTTGGCTTATGTTTTTCTTCCATCATGTTCATTGCATATGTGAAATTATATTTATACGGCAAGCCGCAAACATGTAAGTATCTTTTATTATATTAAGTTCAATTCATTGTATGTCAAGCACTTATACCTGAGATTATTGGCGCATCATCGCCTATTTTCAATTATAAAAAATTATGCTAGAGGGTAATACACATAAATTTTCTCATACAATAGCATGAGAATTTAAGGATTGAATATATGGACATTCAAAAACAAGTCAGCCAAGCCTTAGACAGTATACGTCCCATATTGCAAGAGCATGGCGGCAACATAAAACTTATGGAAATCACCGACAACTATACCGTAAAGCTCAGCTTATGCGGTCAATGCAGTCACTGTCCCAAATCTGGCAAAGAGCTAAAAAACATTGTGCTCAAAAGCATTCTTAAAATGGCTCCGCTAGTAGAAAAAGTAGAAATTACACCTGAAACAACTCTAGATATTCGCATAAAATAGGGGGAAATTATGCCTACAGTGAAAACACGTTTTGCACCAAGCCCTACTGGTCATTTACATATTGGCGGCGCCCGCACAGCACTTTTTTGCTGGCTTCTTGCTCGCCACCACGGCGGAGAGTTCTTTTTGCGCATTGAAGACACAGACACTGAGCGCTCAAAGCAAGAATATACCGACTCCATCCTCGCCTCCATGCGCTGGCTGGGAATGGACTACGACGGGGAACTGGTTTACCAAACTCAACGAACTGCAAACTACACGGCTGCCGTTGACAGCTTACTTGCAAATGATCATGCCTACTGGTGCTCATGCACACCGGAAGAAGTGGAAGCCATGCGTGAAGAAGCACGAGCAAAAGGACTTAAACCACGCTACAACGGCTGTTGCCGTGAAAAAAATATCGGCCCCGGTGCCGGACATTGTGTGCGACTCAAGACACCAAAAATCGGTAAGGTTTCCTTTGACGACATGGTTAAAGGACTCATGACCGTAGATGTCAGCGAACTTG
>CAYJJP010000044.1:0-4927 GCA_964370525.1 uncultured Desulfovibrionaceae bacterium
TCCGTGGCTTCATCGGTAAATGAATTGTACTCCATACCGTTGCTGGTAGTGCTTTCGCCTTGAGTCCAGTTGTCACCCAGCACGATTTCGCCGTTGTCATCCTTGGACACGCCTTGAAGATTGCTGAGAGCCTCTTCGGTGGATGTGGCATTGGCAACGCCTTCATCATTGCTAAAGATAAACATTTCGGTGTTCAATGAATTATTCAAGATTTCTGACATATCAGTGTCAGTGACATTTCCATCGGCTACCACAATGTCAAAGCCGGCACCGGCATCGATATCGCCATCGGTATTGCTACCCATATTGATAAGGTCGCTTCCACCACCGGTGGTGATAGACTCAAAGTTATTTACTGTTACGCCGTCAGCTCCTCCAATGCCTATGGAGTCGGCTTGACTAAAGTCGATGAAGGTATCTCCTTCAGTTTCATAAATGAAGGCATCGTAGCCTTCGCCGCCGTCAAGATAAGCCTTGGCAGCTTCGGTGAAATCGACAGCCGAGAAAACATCATCGCCTTCGCCGCCATTGATAATATTCGTGCTGGTACCATCGGCAGTGAGGTTTCCATCAATGCTGACAGTATCATTTCCGCTACCAAGGTCTATGGTGTTGGAACTGTTATCACCTGCATGCATATCGCCGTTAATGGTCAGGCTGTCATTATCAGCCCCCATATCAATGGTGTTTTCGGCGTTCTTGTAGGCAAATATATCACCGTCAACAGTTAAAGTATCTTCGCCTTCGCCCATTTTGATGCTATTTGTGCCGCCATCGGTGGCGCTTAAGGCATCGCCATCTTTATTTATGGCATTGTCAACTCTACCATAACTACTACCAAGTGTGCCTTCATTTGCGATGTGCATAACGTCGTCACCGGCGCCTAAATCTACTTCGTTGACACCTGTGGCTTTTGTGGCTTCAAAGGTATGTCTGGTAAGCGTTGAACCATCACCGCCCATTGCTGTGATTGTATCATTGCCATCGCCGCCAAGAATTTGGTTTATACCACCATCGGCTTCGATTTCACCTTCCACATAGAAGTTGTCGTTGCCTGTTCCCAAGTCAATGACATTTATCGTTTCAGTGCTATCGGAAGTTGTTTTATCTCTGGCAACTATGGAGAACTTATGCGGCCCGACTCCATCGGCAACAACGGACATATTGTCATCGCCGCTTCCCAAGTTAATAGTATTTTGAGCGCCGTCACCTTCGGCCTTAATGCCTACAGTTCCGCCTGATGAAGAACTTGTTCCATAAGTGTGCATGGTTACGTCATCAGCGCCGCTTCCTGTATCAAGGTTAAGCGTATTGCCGTTCAACGATACAACATTGTAAGCGTGCGTACCTGAGCTTTGGAAGTTCAATACGTCATCACCGCCGGCTGTATCAATGTTAACGTCATATTCTTTGCCAACGGCACTGCCAAGGTTGGTAGCATTGGTTTTATTTTCAAAGCTGTGTGAGTCAACAACCATACCTTCGATTATGTCTACATTATCAGTGCCTTGCATAATATCAACGTCGGCTGCCTTATTAAAGTAGGTGTAGCTGAAGGTTGTGGAGTCGTTAGCCAATGGCTCACCGGCATCGCTGGTAATTTCCACAGAAGTTTTAATGCCATCGCCTGCAATTTTGATTTCGCCGTCAGCTTCAACTATGGCATCGCTGGGGATGTTTACCGAGTAGCTGTATGTTCCGTCATTATTAGGCGTGGCGTTGGCTTCATAAAGCTGTCCATCATACTCTAATGTTACAGTCATATTGTTTGGATCGCCTGTGGTATCCACTGTGGAAACGGTACCGTTTACGGTAACAAGGCCGCTGTCCATGGTGGCATTAGTCGGATCCACAAAGCCTTGCACCGAGTCAATGCTGATGTCCACAACTACAATGCTGTTCTCCACTTGCACCGTGGTTTGTGCTTTGTCGCCGTCGGCATCTTGGAATTGTATATCAAAGCTGCCATCGCCGGAACCGTTGCCTTCAACTGTATATTCTCCGGTGGTGGAGTTCATATTCACTGAGCCCCAGTCAAAGTCATAAGTTACCGTGCCATCTTCGCTCGCTGTAGTTTCATTGGCACCAAGCACGCTATATTCACCGCCGTCACGCTCTGAACCCTCATCGAAGTAATCAGAAGCAAACTTAGATGAACTGTCGCCGGCAGTCATTTGCAAGTTTTCTGCGGCGTCAGTTAAGCTTACAGCAGAATCTTCCACAACTACACTGACAGTTCCTTCGGTGCTTTGTCCGTCGCCATCGGTAACGGTAAAGCCAAAGTTTAAGTCAGCAGTGTCTTCGCCTTGAGTGTTATGCTCAATAGGTTGGTTTAATACGATATTGTATTCGCCGGTGTAATTTCCGTCACCGTCTTTTTGCATGGTAACCGAGAGAACTTCTTCGCCATTGGCTGTGCCAACGAGTTTATCGCCTTCAACAGACCAAGTAATTTCAGTGCCGTCGGCTGTACTGATATCGGGTTGACCTTCGGTATTCCAAGAAAACTCACCTTGTCCGTCGTTACCAAAGTCAAGTTCCACTTCGCCGTCTGCGGTCACAGGAATCATACCGTCTGTGCCGCTCATAAAATCATTTTCACTGACTTCGGCTGCGGTTACATCGCCAATAGCAGGAGCATCGTTTCCTGCTAGGCCTATGTTGTGGTTTTGGGTATCGCCATCACCGTCGACTGTGCCTATGTTAAGATTGATTTGGTCACCAAAGGCTTCATGTTGGTACATGGTCCAATTGCCTTCGGAATCCACTGATGCGGTAAAGTAATTTTGGCCATTGGCATCTTCAGCAGTAACAACTCCATTGCTCATGGAAAGAGTCAGCTCTGTACCATCGGACAATGTAAGGGTGCTGCTACCATTGATGCTCACATTACCATCGCCATCGCGTGCAAAGTCCACTACGCTGTCGCCCACAGAAATGCTATCAAAGAAAGCATCGGCAATGCCGTCAGCGCCGGCTGTTATTTGACCGGAGCCTTGACCGACAACCATATTGTTGTAGTCAGAGAAGTCCACATCGGTGAGTACAAAGTCCGAGCCTTTAGCAGAAGGGATGATACGCACTTCGTCAAATGGTGATGTGATGGTTGATGTATCAAGATTTTGATCGCCATCACCGGTACCGCGTACTTGCTCTACAGTATGTACCAATACACCGTCTTTGAAAAATTCAATGGTAATCATTTCGTCACTAGAGTCAGCAGAAGTTCCACCGGCTTGGAATAAGCAACCAAAGGAAAGGTCAACGCCGTAAGCTACTTCCCCTTCGGGCAAGGAGATAATGATGGCTTCTGTGTCAACACCGGACTCGTAATCGCCCTTGATATTGCCAATTTCATAATCGCCATTTCCACCCTGACCCTTAAGACCAAGGCCATTGGCGTAGTCGGTACCATCGGCACTGGAATTGTCCACACGCCAGCCCAATTCAAGGCCGCTTGAATTTTGGTTGATGCTGTGCCCTTCTTCGCTGTCATATTTAACGATAGCTGCGGAGATGGTGAAGCCGCCCACATCCAAGGTGGATTTGTCATCACTTTGGTTGTCATAGAATTTTACATCCCACCCGCCGCCAGCCCAACTAAAGTCAGGGGCAGCATCACTATCTTTTGACATAAGAGCATTTTGTAAGGAAGAACTATCAGCTCCGCCTTCAAAGAAGCTATTTCCAAAATCGGCGTCCGGTGTGAGGTCAACGACTGTGTCTTGAGCGGCGGTAACGTCATCTTGTACCACAACATCCACAGAACCCTTAGCCGTATCGCCATTGGCATCGGTGATGGTGAAATTGAAGTTTAATTCGTCACTATCCTTACCTTGAACATCATGCTCAATGGATTCTTTCAAATCAATAGTATAGTCGCCTGTAAAATCTCCATTGTCATCTTGCTGCATGGTGACAGTAAGCACTTCTTTGCCGTCGGCTGTGCCTGTAAGTACATTGCCTTCCACTGACCAAGTTACTTCTGTACCTTCGGTGGTGGTAATGTTTGGCTGACCGCTTGCATCCCATGCGAAAGACCCTTGACCGTCCAAGCCAAAGTTCAAATCCACATGCCCACTGGCGCTTTCGCTTGTGCTGCTTGCGTCAGTACCGTCGTAGAGAGCCGATTCTTGAACCGTCACAGTAGATTCGCCAACTGAGGGAGCATCGTTGGTTTCTAAGGTATGTCTTACAAAATCACCGTCGCCGTCGGTAAATTTAATATTAAGATCACGTGTACTATCATTGTGGGTATAGGAAACGTCCCAATTTTCATTGTCCGAACTGGTCATGGTCACATCGCCAATCGTAATGGTATGTATACCAGCTTGATAGCTTGTTTCCACAGTAAGGGGGTTGTCGTCGTTTGCTGCCGGCGCAATGGGTTCCCAGCGGCCGCTTTCAGCATTGAAAGTGGCACCATAGCTTGAGGTTCCGCCGCCGGACATGGTGATGCTGGCACCATCCACATCTCCACCTAAGTCGACGGAAATTTGACCCGTGGCTACGTTTCCATCAACGTCAAGCGCTGTGTCAGAATCTTTGGAAACTTCCGGAGCAGAGTCTTCTATGTTAATGGTTACCGTCACAAAGCTTTCATTGCCGGCGGCATCTTTAACAGGAATAGACACTTCCATGGAGTCTTCGCCAGTATTTCTGTCATGCTGATAGGATTCGTTTTGAGTGAAAACAAGCTTGCCTTCAGTATCAACATTGAAGCTACCAAATGGATTATCTTGATCGCCAACGTTCCATGAACCTTCGAAATTGTATGAGACATCTTCCGGCAAATCAAGGCCTTCAACTTCCACGCCTTGTGCCATGTTATCATCATCGGTCGCTACGTTACCTACAAGGTCACCGCCAATGTCCGTATCAACTTTGTAATCGGTATCATCTTTAGCTGTGGCGCTGTTTCCTGCGG
>CAYJJP010000044.1:5027-11575 GCA_964370525.1 uncultured Desulfovibrionaceae bacterium
CATTGTCTTCGGTAATGTCGTTAACACTGATGTCGGCTGAAATGTCCGTATCAACTTTATAAGCGTTATTGTCAGTGGCTGTGGCGCTGTTTCCTGCGGCATCGGTGGCAGTTACAGAAGCTTCGACATTGCCGTTTTCGGCTAGCAAACTACCGGGAACGTCAATGGAATATTCTAAATTATTATCAACAGTGCCGGTAAAGTCTTGACCGCCAACGGTAATGGTTACCGTATCGCCGGGCTTTACATCGCCGCCAACCGTACCGGTAACGGCAACATCGTCACCTGCTTCAGCGGCGTTGATGACATTGTCTTCGGTAATGTCGTTAACACTGATGTCGGCTGAAATGTCCGTATCAACAGTATAATCCTTACTTGTGCTGGCTGTTGTGCTGTTACCGGCTTTATCGCTGGTAGTTACAGAAGCTGTAACATTGGAGTCCTCGGCTAATTCCTTTCCGGGAACAGAAATCGTGAAGCTACCATCGTTGCCCACTGTGCCAAAATAATCTTTTCCATTAACATTCACCGAGACCGTATCACCGGGCTTAACATCTCCGCTCACTTTACCTGTAATATCCACAGTGGAGTCGGCTTCGGCGGCATTGATAATATTGTCTTCAGTTATGGAATCAAGCGTAATGCCGGCACTTGGGGGAATGAGATCTACAATAACAGAATCAGCATCCGTACCGGTGAGATCATCATCGGTGGTTACCGTAGCTTCTACTTCTAAGTCGCCTTCATTTGGTGGGTCAACCCAAAGAGTTAAGCCATCTTCAAGCATGGAGTCGGTGACCGGGCCTTCATAAATAACTTCGCCGCCTTGCTCAATAATAATTTTATCGCCTTCTTCTACTCCTTCTTCAAGAGTGACGGTTACTTTAACCTGATTACCATTAGGCCCACCAAGGTCTTCTTTTGAGACAGTTCCGTCACCGTTGTCGCCTACATTTACCGTAACTTTAGGGGGAATTTGATTTGTAGTTTCGGGAGTAGTGTCTGGGTCAACATTTTCGGTGTCATTCTCATCAGGTAAATTTTGGGTTTGCGCCCTTGTATTGGCGGAAGTATTTAAGACATTGCGAGTGTCGCTTATCGCAAAAGTACTATTGGCATGTGTTTGGTCAAGGCCACCCATGGCATTAAGCCCATCCAATAAGTTGCCTGACTCGAAGCCAACGCCACTGCCACTGCCCATAGCTTGTGCAGCAGTATTACCTAAAGCTGGCATAAGGTCTTCGCTTAAAGCCGCAAAAAAGTCTGCACCGGAAACTTCCATTCCTTCAATAATAAAGGTGGGCATATTTTCAGAGGTGTATGCCACATAGAAGTCAGTAAGAGTTAAATTTGCACCATCTTCGAAAGACAAAACAAGATCGTTGCCTTCGCGAGTAAGTGTAGCATCTGCTGCGTTAAAGTCTAGAACCAAGCGGTCGTCTGCTTGTGGCGGAATGGTCTGTGTTGTGCCCGCTTGGGGTTTTACTAATTTGATATCAGCCATGAATTTTTCCTCTTTTTATGAGCTTAGGGCAACAGTAAGCACCTACTCTCACAGTAAAATGGACAACGTACTAGAACGTATAAAAAGGAGTTTTGTTAAGGCGTTATGAAAAACACAATGCTTCATAACGACGAGGTGTACACCTCAGGTGCTAGACCCGCAAGCCTCATAATCAAGGTTTGCAATAAGAAGGAGTTTAATAGCTCACACGCATTTGCGTAAGAAAAAAATAGTCACATAGAGATTCTTTGTCAAGTTTTTTTACAAAAATAAATATTTAATAAGTTTTTTTGTTTAATAGGGCATGAAATGAATATTTTTTTAATCAGTGGTATGCTTTGCTGTAACGCTATGTAGAATCATTCCTAATAAGATTAAAGACATACCATATAAATCTGTTTGTGTTGGTGTTGTGTCATTCAGCAAGATTATGCCGCCTATAAAGGTAAAAATAACCTCGCCGGATTGAGTTGCTTCAATTATGGCAAGTTGTTTCGTATTGTTTTTAATCATATCTGTTGCTGCAAAAAATAAATAGGTGGCAATGACACCGGAGCTTAGCGCAACTAAAAACGAGAAAAAATGTTGTTCCGCACTTGGTAATTTGTCTTGAAACAATGCGTATGCAGCGCAAATAAGCCAAAATGGTAGACTACATACACTCATAATAAAAACCCTTTGCATGGCATCTATATGTTTACCACTGTGTTGCATGGTTTTTCTATTACCCAAAGGGTAGGCAAATGCAGCTATAACAATAGGAATAACAGTTAAAAAAAACGTACTTTTATCAAAATGCATATTTTTAATTTGCATGACGAAAACGCCCAGCACAATCATGCAGGAAATGGCAAGGGTACGCCGCGGAATTTTTTGGCCAAAAAATGGAGTGAGTAGCACGCCAGCCACAATGGTAATTTGCCACGTTGCTGCAATTAGCCAAGATTCTCCATAAGCAGAAGCAAAAGTAAGCGGCGCATAAAATAAGCCAAAGCCCACTGTGCTCCACAATACCCAAAAGCTAGGGCGATTTTGTATTTCTTGCATGGCTTGCGGTAGCTTACCTTGCTTTAGGAGTAGAATTAATAAAATCGGTATCATATACGCATAGCGTAAAATGGCAGACCAGAGCCAATAACCGCCGTCAAGGTGCATACTTCTGTTGAGTATGAAGGTGAGCGAAAAAAAGAAAGCAGATAAAATGCCATAACATAGAGCTTTATACATTGGCATTCTACTGCTTTTGTTGGTTTGTAATAATATGACAAGAAATCATAATGTTCACTGTTGTGCTTAAATATGAGCATTCAACTGGCAGTTAGCGCAGAGAACGAATTTTCTTAAGGAAATTTTTGTTTTTAGCGTTTTGCAACATAAAAGGTATGGAGTCTTCTGGGTTGTCAGTGCCTGTTAGGTAAATCCCAAATTGCAAAATATCATTGAATTTGCCGATTTCAGATGCACGGTGAATAATTGCACCGTTTTGCTTCCATGTAAAGGGGATGGAATGTCCACGGGCTTCAATATATCCCGTACCATTTTTATGGTACACAAAGAGGTCTGATGACGTTGAACGTATCTTGCCACCTTCTTTCCCTTTATCCCAACATGTATGTTTTAAATCAGAAAAAGCGTTAAGTCCCTTGCGGTGGTTAATATCTCTGAATCCGCATGAGGCAAAAACCGCTTCGTCTGTTCCAAGATAGGCAAAAAGTTCAGGCATTGTTGTGGGAGTTTTGGCTTCAGCACCTAAAGGATTGGTGAGTGCAAGCAAAACTGAAAAAAATATATATTTTAACATATAAGTCTCTTTTATTTGAATAAGTACTCGTATTTTACCGATAGACCGTCGGTGCGTTCCACAATGCGCCGAGCGGTGTCATTCACACTTTCGCTGGTAAGCACGTCCACTTCATGGGCGAGTAAGTATCCTAAATGACTGTTGCTTCTGCTAAACACCCATAAAAGTGAATATACAGAACCAACATGCGGACGATCTTTAAACTCAGCCTTGGAGGTTATGACAATGCCAATTTTGGGGCCGTCCCCTTCATGGAGTTTAAATAGATTGCTACCATTAAAAAGCTCTTTGAGGCGCGTTGCCAAGTGAATGCCAATGGTGTCTGTTCCTTCTTGTTGCACAAAAACTCGTGTGGTGCGTGATGTAACAGCTCTTGGTTCATTGACTTCTGCTTTTCCGGCTGGTTTATTTTGTGTTGTCTGTGCTGCAAGAGCTTCAAAACTGAAGCTGAGGCTGATTATTAAAAAAAATAAAGAAGTAAGACGTAGAAAGGAATGCATGTGTTCTCCTGTTTACAAAGATGTTGACGATTGTTCATTTGTTAGGCCGCTAAACTGCAAAGAATGCAAAAATGCTTCTAAATTTTGCGTATCATCCTTTGCTAAATCTCCGAAGCTTAGGCCTAGGGTGATGCGCGAAAAGTTTTTCGAGATGCGCATGACAGTAGCGCCAATGTTGAACGTTTCATTGGGCGCCCAAACTTCAACTTTTATGCGTTGGCCTTGCGCAAAATTGCGTAAGGGAGTGCCGGTGATGGCGTCGAAAGTTAGCCTACAACCCATTAAAGAAATATCTTGCAAAACGCCTACATATTTTTTCTCGAGCATGACGGCTGCAGGAATAAGACAGTCAAAACGCTTGCCGGAGCGTATTTCATAAAGACGAAATCTGTCAGGGTAATGGAAAAACCCAAGGCGTTGCTTGGGGAGGGCAAGGCTCAAGGTACTTTTAAATGCTACGTTAAAGCCGCTTGTGGTAAATAGAGCAGAAATAGGTGTATTTGGTGCCAAATAAGCGGCAATACCTGTGATAATGGGAAAACGAAACAGTAAAAAACTATCTTCTTCATAGCCGACAAAACGGAGTGTAAGTTTTGTATTGTTGGCGAAAACACATTGCACGTCTGTTCCGATGGGAATGCTACAATGCGTGGCTGTGATAAATTTTTTTTCAGCTGCTAGTAAACTCATATTTCCCTCCATGTGACTGCAAACGAAACTACACTTAGCGATTTATGGTAATAATTTCATTTTTAAACTGTACGTTAAAATCCTTTCTCCAGTGGAGGATTGTAAAGAGCGGCATTGGCGCTTTCTAAGGGGTGAGCTGAGTTGTTTGCGCTTGGGAGCAAGTGTACCCAACGCTGTTCTTTAACAAGTCTCTTTTCAGCAAACCATTGTATTGTCTGTGGAAATATTCTGTGTTCCAACTGCTGAATACGCTTTTGCAAAGTGTCGGCATTTTCGCCTTCACATACGGGAATTACTGCTTGCGCAATAATTGCGCCATCGTCAACGTGCTCATTTACAAAATGTACTGTGCAACCACTCAACTTTGCACCATAGGCAAGAGCATCGGCAGCTCCATGAGCTCCTTTAAAGCTCGGCAAAAGGGCGGGATGCACATTAATCACTTTATCGGCAAATTCAGAAAAAAAATAAGGGCTCAATATACGCATATATCCTGCAAGAACCACTAGCTCAGCCGCACATGCTTTTAAGTGCTTCACTAACTGCTCATCAAAGCTTTCACGATTGGCAAAAGCAGTGTGGTCAAGCTCAAGCGTTTTTATATTACGCTTTTCAGCACGCTTTAGCACGCCGGCTCCCGGCCTATTGCTGATGACCAAAACAACTTCTGCATCAAGTAGCCCCTGTTCAATTTTTTCGAAAATGGCCTCGGCATTACTCCCATTGCCAGAAGCTAGAATGGCTATCTTTAGCGCCATATACTCCCCTTTGTTTGTATACCGGCATATTTGTATTATGCCGGTATGTTAAGTCGAGTTAATCTGAGTTTTTGTGATTATTCGGCTACTTTTTTGATAAGTAGCTCACCGATATTTTTACCAAAAGCATGCCAAGCTTTTAAGCCGTCATGTGTTGGTCCCCATGGGTGTTTGAGGGGTTCATCAAGCATATCCAAGCCCATGGAGCTTAGCCATTCATGGACAATTTTAGGGCTCTCGCCTGACCATCCGTAAGAACCAAAGGCAGCAGCTACACGATTTTTGGGGCGTAAACCCTTCATATATGTAAGCATAGCCGCCACATTAGGAAGTATATTATTGTTATGCGTGGGGCTACCGACAATGACAGCGCCGCAGTCAGCAAGTTCAGTCATAACAGCGCTATGGTGATTGTCTTTGAGCGACATAATGCGTGAGGGGACTCCCACCGCTTCAAGTCCGCTTCCGATGGCAAAGGCCATTTTTTCTGTGGTATGCCACATGGTGTCATAAACAATAACCGCGCGTTTTTGGGTTTTTTGCAGCGCAAGGTTTTTGTAAAGGTCAACAATAAAAGATACGCCATCTTCACCACGATGAATAAGGCCATGATCCGGAGCAATTATATCAATTTCCAATGAAGCAAGGGCTTCGATGGCTTTGAGGGTTTGAGGGGAGAAAGGCAGCACTATATTGTAAAAGTATTCCTTGGCAGCTTGGATAATTTGTTGGCGTGAAAACTCATCGGCAAAGCGTTCGGTGGATGCAATATTTTGCCCAAAGGCATCGTTTGAGAAAAGAACTTTATCTTCAGCTACATAAGTTACCATGCTGTCGGGCCAATGCAGCATGCGTGTTTCCACAAAATGCAAATTTCTTTGCCCTATATTAAGGGTGTCACCGGTTTTTAGAACATGAATTGGCCAGCCTTTAGCTGGAAAATATCCTTCGAGGGATTTCATGCCAAGAGTTGAAACAAAAATCTTTTCCGGTTTGCATTGCTCCACGACTTCGGCTAAGGCGCCAGCATGGTCGAGTTCTAAGTGGTTGCAAATAATGTAGTCAATTTCTTGTGGTTTGCAAATTTTGGAAAGTCGGCAGAGCATGGTGCCGGCGCTGTGATGCGCCACCGTGTCCACAAGAACTTTCTTGGTATCATTAATCATATAGGCATTGTACGTTGAACCACGAGGCGAAAGAGAGTATCCATGAAAATCACGATTGTTATAGTCAACTGCTCCAATCCAATAAATATCTTTTTTTAATTCTACGGGTTGCATTTTTTCTCCTATTTA
>CAYJJP010000045.1:0-11229 GCA_964370525.1 uncultured Desulfovibrionaceae bacterium
CTAATTATTACTTATTCTGGATTTTTTACTTTCGGCCTTAAGTTGGCCGCAGGCAGCATTAATATCTTGCCCTTTGCTTTTACGGATAATAGCAGTAATATTTTTACCCCAAAGAATACGCTCAAAAGCAAGAATGTGATCTTGTGAGGGAGCTTTGTAAGGGTCTCCCTTTGAGGGATTGTATACTATAAGATTCAATTTTCCCTTAACGGTTGATACAAGCTTTGCAAGCTCACGAGCATGCTCAAGGCTATCGTTAACACCACCAAGCAGAAGATATTCAAAGGTAATGCGTTCACGAGTTTTAAGAGGATATGAAGCCAGCGCATGCATTAAATCGTTTAAATGCCACTTAGCAGCCTTTGGCATAATGGCCTCACGAATGCTTTGCGTAGGCGCGTGCAATGATATGGCAAGAAATGCCAGTCCGCTTTCACCTAATTCTTTAAGCCCTTTTTCTATGCCGCAAGTGGAAACAGTTATGCGGCGTGGCGAAAAGTTTAATCCATGGTCATCATTAAGGCTTTGCAATGAGCGCATCATTTCTTTTAAATTAAGTAGCGGTTCACCCATTCCCATAAATACAAGGTTTCGCAATTTCGGATGATCCGGTCTTGTATCGCCCAAATAGTCACGGGCCACAAGAATTTGTCCTAAGATTTCAGCATGTGTCATGTTGCGCTCAAAACCCATGGTTCCGGTACTACAAAACGAGCACGCCATGGCACAGCCCACTTGCGACGAAAGACATTGAGTTAAACGAACCTTGCCGTCACGAGCAGAAGAAGGAATGAGTACCGTTTCTACTTGTGCGCCATCAGCAAGGTTCAGCAAAAATTTAACTGTTCCGTCCTTACTTTTTTGCACCGTTGCAATACTTGGCCACGTTATATGTGCGCAAGTGGCAAGCTTTGCCCTTGTTGCCTTGGATACATTGCTCATGCTTTCAAAATCACGAGCCATTTTTTGCCATAGCCACTGCCAAACCTGCAAGGCTCGAAATTTAGGCTCACCCATTTCAAGCATAAAAGTTTGCAATTCTGGCAATGTAAGCGATAAGATATCTATCATCTATGCGACTATTACCCTACAGTTTTTTGTGCATAGCTGCGAACAAAATCAATGGCACTGGTCGAATCAGTCACTTCACCTGCAATTTGCGCTTGCAAAAGTGCTTCTCGCAAAACTCCAATCATTGGCCCCGGAGGCAGACTTGTGTGTTGCATAATTTCATTGCCATTAAGCAAGGGTTCAAGCATTTGCTCGGGAGTTTCTGCCCGTTCAAGATATTTTAAGTTATGATTAAAGTATGTATATGAACCATTTCTAGCTTTGAGATCTGCCTTGGTCATTTCTATGAGGCGTGGATATTCATCAATGGATTTGAAGCGACGAATACCACGGTCGGTAAGCATGGATTGAAAGCGAATTTGATGTCGTACTAAATGACATATAAGGTCAATATCTTCAGCTAAGAAATGCAAACGGCGCAAAATCTTACGAGTTACCTTTGCCCCAATGCGATGATGCTGGTAAAATGTCCATTCGCCGTCGTGGTATTGCGCCGCATATAACTTGCCGACATCGTGGAAGAACATAGCCATAGTGCCAAGCCAGTCATGACAAAACTCTTCTTCGGGATAAGCACGCATGGCAGCAATGGTATGTGAAAACACACTCTTATGCGTACCATCTTCATTTGTGCTTTGCGTTATGCAAGACAACGAAGCAACTTCAGGCACAAGCCCTTGCAAAATATGCGTATCATACAGCAACTGTACGAATTTCCACATAGATTCAGCAGAAACTTTACGCCATTCGTCCATGATTCTTTGTGTAGGCACATAGTCTAAAATACGCGAACCGGCACGAACAATGGCAGCCCAAGTGTTTGGAGTTATTTTCAAATCAAAATTTGCGGCAAAGCGCAGAGCACGAATCCCAAGAATATAGTTGCTTCTGAGCATTTCATCGGGAATACCTGCCAAGGAAATGGCACCACCTTGCAAATCTTCAAAGCCATCATAGGCATGTTCTTCGTCATTATTCCGAAAACGTGTAAGGTAACTTTCTATACGTTTTCCAAAATCCACATGCGAAACCATGCGTGGTGCGATTTTTAATTGCGCACGCTCAGGATGAGCTGCTTCATCTTGTGGAATTGGGAAAAAGCAAAATGTGTACTCGCCTTCCCGAAGACGTCCCACATAGGATGGGTTGTCATCAGGCTCCATATTTGGAAATATTTTTTGTAATGTTGTATAGTCCGGCTCGCAGGCTATATCTAAGAAAATTGGGGATTCACCATTTAAAAGTCTCTCCTGCAACGGAGCATTTATAACGTGTGCGTCGTAACCATTGCGTAAAATGGTCTTACAAATGGCTTTGGCATCCAAAAAAGCTTGTTTCATGTTTTCTCTCCTTAATGAGGGAAATGTTCACTTGTAAATCACCGTTTTTAGCACAAAAGTCAAGTACAAAGACGGAGTATTTCGTCGCTTGCACAAGCGAATTTGCTAAATATTAATGCCTTCATCTGCTGAGTGCAAACCTTTTTGAAGAAAAAGCTGCTCAAGGGCTTTACCATTGCGCGACTTTCCCCTAAGATGCGCCAACGCTAATACATTGGATGGAAAATGAAAGATTCAAAGCTTCTCAATCTTATTACCAAGGCTCGCAGCAACGTCTACCAGATAAGCTCCCCTACCCCCTTGGAACAGTACCCGCAAGCAGGGGGAGGAATGTTATTACTCAAACGTGAGGATCTCTCGCCTGTTCATTCCTATAAATGGCGCGGTGCGTACAATTTTATGGCCTCACAAGCGCCCTCGACTTTATTAAAAGGTGTAGTCACAGCCTCTGCCGGAAATCACGCACAGGGCGTGGCTCTGTCAGCTTCTCGTCTCGGGGTAAAGGCTCGCATCACCATGCCAACCACCGTGGCTCGAATGAAAGCCCATGAAGTACAAAGACTTGGCGGTGACGCTGTGGACATTGTCATCACCGGAGATACTTTTGACGATGCCCGTAGAGCTGCCGGTACTGCCGCCTTGGAGCTGGGAATGCTCTACGTTCCACCCTATGACCACCCCTTGGTGGTGGCAGGTCAAGGCACCATTGGCGATGAATTACTCATGGGATCCATTTGGCCTGATGTAGTGTTTTTGCAAATAGGCGGTGGTGGTTTTGCAGCCGGTGTAGCCGCATTTTTAAAGGCAAACGCTCCTGATATAACAATTATCGGCGTAGAAGGCGAAGGTCAGGCCAGTATGCAAGCTTCTGTTAACGCCGGACATCTCGTGACTTTACCGCAAATCGATGTATTTTGCGACGGAACAGCCGTAAAGCGAGTGGGCAGTTATAACTTCAAAATTTGTAAAGAATACATAGATAGCTATGTAACTGTATCTAATGATGATGTGTGCGCTGCCATTCAAAAAATTTGGGAACTGGCTCGCACCATTGCAGAACCATCCGGCGCGCTGGGTGTTGCCGCTTACCTTAAAATGCAAGATAAATTGCGTGGTAAAAACGTGGCCTGCGTAGTCTCCGGCGCAAATATGGATTTCACAAGATTATCATGGATTGCAGGTCGTGCCAGCATTGGGGCAACACTTAAGCGCTGCTATGAAATAAGCATACCGGAACAAGCTGGCGCCATGCTGAGTATATTAAATGATGTTCAAGACTTACAGCTTAACATTGAAGATTTCCTTTACGGTAAACATCATGCGAACAAGGCTAAGCCAGTTTTTGGCTTCAAAGGTTCACCACAAAAACTTGACGAGCTTGAAGACTTGCTCTCACGCAAAGGCTATGAGTTTGAAAACGTCACCAACCGTGAAGATGTCAGCTTTCGCATTATCAACTACAATGCTGACTTATGGAAAAATCCACTTATGGCTCGCATTGAATTTCCGGAGCGTCCCGGCGCACTTTTGGAATTTATGGAAGATGTTTCACGCCTTAGCAATATCTGTTATTTCAACTATGGAAATAGCGGTGAAATGGTGGGACGTGCGCTCATGGGTTTTGAATTTGAAAGCCTTGAAAAACGTCAAGCTTTTCTCGCACATATGCACATAGAAGGGCCGGCTCTGCAAGAAATCGACATGGCCAGCTTTGTAAAAAAATAATCTCTATTATTGTGCAACTTTTGTAAATATCCTGATTGAGGCAGAAAAAGTCCAATCAGGATATTTTTTGTCACAATTCCTTGTAATTTTAAACAACAATCCTTTAAATCTTCTGAATAGTTCAAAAAAACATGGTATTTACAAGCGCAGCAAAGCAATCCATGTATTTTGTCATTTTAGGGATTATAATCTCTCCTTTGACATAACTCCAAAATGAATTATATTATAATACAGAAAAAGGAGACACCATGCAGCTCAATAAAGACATAAAACCCATAAGCTATGTAAAAGCGAATACAGCTAAGGTACTAAAGCAAGTAAACAGTTCTGGCCCCATAGTCATCACACAAAATGGTGAAGCATCCGCTGTACTCATGGGCGTAAGAGATTATGACAACTTACAGGAAAGCCTTGCTCTATTAAAAATCCTTTCCCTTGGGAATAAAAGCATGGAAGATGGCAAAGGAATTGCCGCTGAGGATGTTTTTCAAGACTTACGTTCTCGCATAGCTGAGGAAAAGGTACATGCCTAATTTATCAAAGGCTCATGTTTATATTGCACCTGAGGCACGAGCAGATTTATTTTCTATTTTTGAATACTTGCTTAGAAACGAAGGCATTGAACTAGCGGAAAAAACAATACTTGAACTTGAAACCAGTATTCTTTCTCTGCATACTTTGCCTGAACGTGGAAAATATCCCCCAGAACTACTCTCTGAGGGAATTACCTTATTTCGTGAATTTCAAAAATATCCTTGGCGCATTTTTTATCGAGTCTTAGACAATGAAATATGGATACTCGCTGTACTTGACGGCAGACGAAACATTGCTTCTTTGCTCTCACAGCGACTGTTGCAACAATAAAATCTCCTACTATACAACAAACACTATAAACCCTTGCCTTCCAGTTTTTCCACTTGCTCCTTTGCATCTTCATCATTTTGAGCCGCTGCTTTTTTGAACCAATACAGCGCACGTTGAACATCTTTTTCTGTACCACGCCCATCAAGGTAGTTAACGCCAAGATTATATTGAGAACTACTATCACCTTGTTCAGCCGCTAAATGATACCAATAGTGTCCGTATTCAAAATCTTGCTCAATCCCTTCACCTTCTGTATAGAGATAGCCAAGGTACGCTTGAAAAAGTAGGTCGCCTTGTTCAGCTGCCTTGCGAAACCAAATAATTGCTTCCGGAATATTTTTCTCCACTCCTTCACCATTATAATACAACATACCAAGATTGCCTTGTGAATTCAAATTACCTTGCTCAGCAGCCATCTTAAACCATTTAAATGCCTCGGTGTAATTTTTTTCAGCATGATATGTTAAACCAAGAAAATTTTGTGCAGGTATAAACCCTTGAATTGCCGCTGCTTTATACCACTTAATTGCTTCTTCAATATTTTTTTCAACGCCCAGACCATCTTGATAATGCACCCCTATGCTATATTGTCCAGAGGCTATGCCTTGCTCCGCCGCCTTCATATACCACATAGCTGCTTTTGTATGATCTTGTTCTACGCCAATCCCTTCTCTATAAAAATAGCCGGCAGCGATTTGCGAATCCCCATGACCTTGCTCGGCTGCCAGCAAAAACCACGCTAAGGCTTTGGCAGAATTTTGCTTAACCGCTATCCCTTGTTCATAGTAAGTAGCAACGTCACTTTGCGCCTCAGCCATTCCTTGTTGTGCAGCTTTAAGATACCACTTAAAAGCTATAGCATAATCTTTTGGAACGCCATTTCCGTTTTCATACAAAACACCTAACTCAAATTGAGCTTTGGCAAGCCCCAGCTCTGCTGCTTGTTCAAAAAGCTCAGCTGCTTGTTTATATTCTTCATTTTTATTTAATTCTACAGCCTTATTGTAAATTTCTTCGGCTGAAATATTCTGAGCTGGCGTCGGCTCTGACACTGGCTCCTGCACAGGCACAGGCACCGGATTCGGCTCTGATTCAGCCGCCAGCGCAAAGTTTACATGCATACATAAAAGAAGAAACACAATACTCAATGCTTGCAGCATAATAAACTGGGTATTTATAATAAATGCTGACTCTTTAGATTTTGTGGTAAGATTCATGGCAGCTCCTTTGGAATTTCAACAGTAAATAATTTTTGAACATTTCTTAGCGCACGGTTAAGCGCACCTTAGCTCCTCGCTTAGCCATATGCTCTTTACATTCCATGATGCTATACTGTCCATAATGCACAATCGATGCAATGAGCGCCGCCGACGCCTTGCCTTCGGTCACTGCTTCATACATATGCTCAGGACTGCCGGCACCGCCCGAAGCTATGACAGGTATGCCCACGGATTCACAAATCATGCGTGTGAGAGTCAGCTCATAGCCATTTTTAACGCCATCGGCATCAATGGAATTAATGCAAAGTTCACCGGCGCCAAGCTCTTCGCACTTTTTCGCCCATGCAAGCGCACACAAGCCCATAAATTTACGACCGCCATTAATGACAATCTCATATCCGCTGGGTATAGCAGTGCTTTTTTCGACTTTTTTTACATCCATACCCACCACAATGGCTTGAGAACCAAAAGCATTTGCTCCCTTGGTGATGAGTTCCGGCGTATTTACGGCAGAGGAATTAATGGATATTTTTTCAGCACCTGCCAGCAGCACAGAACGCATATCCTCTACGCTGGAAATGCCGCCGCCGACACTGAAAGGTATACAGATTTCACTGGCTACACGCTCCACAACATCTAAAAAAATACCACGGTTTTCATGTGATGCGGTAATATCATAAAAAACAATCTCGTCGGCCCCCTCATCATAATACCGCTTAGCAGTTTCTACAGGGTCGCCTATATCAACATTGCCTTCAAACTTAACACCCTTGGTCAATTTTCCATTACGCACATCAAGGCATGGGATTACACGTTTACTAAGCATTTTTGCCATCCTTTTGCTTTTTTTCTAGGCAATAAGCATTGAAATTTTGTAAAATCTGCAAGCCCGGGATGCCGCTTTTTTCCAAATGAAATTGCAAAGCCCAAAGGCCATCACGTCCGTAAATGCTACAAAATTCCATGCCATAATAGGTGGTTGCGATAATATATTCTGCATCTGGTTTTACATAATAGCTATGTACAAAATAAAATTCGGCATCTTCCGAAACATTATTCAGTAAAATCGTATCCTTTTTGCGCTTTAGGCCGTTCCAGCCCATGTGCGGAATGCGTACAGAAGTTCCGTCTTCTTCCAGCAAGCCATCCGGAAAACGCAGACATTGACCTTGCATAACACCGAGAGTTTGTTGATTATTTTCTTCGCTATGTTCCAAAAGAATTTGACAACCAAGACAGATACCAAGCAGTGGAACATTTTTTTCGATGCAATCTTTCAGCACCGTGTCCATGCCGGTTTGACGCAAATGCTGCATGGCTTGCCCGGCTGCACCAACGCCCGGAAATATGATGCCGTCTGAATTTTCTAAGACTTGAGCATCCTTTGTAATAATAGCATCAATCCCCACATGCTTGAGAGCGCGCTTAACACTGGTTTGATTGCCTGCCTCATAATCTAAAATTGCTAACATGTTTATTCCTCATGTAGTAAGCATATCTTCATATATATTCTTAATGAAATATACTCCTCCGATTAAGATTATAAGTTCTTAGCATAATTTTTTATTGATTGCCAGTTCAGAAGATTCAGAAAAAAATTAAGAACAGGCACTATACACAATATATAAGACCTCTGCGCAATTCATTGCGCAAGGTCTTTGGAGCGTTGACTATAGTCAATGCGACCAAAAATCAAGAATAGGCGGAGCATAGCTATCGCCGTTAAGTGATTGATTTTTGTGCCTTTTGCTCTGCGCATAACATTTTATACTCCGAAGAAATTTTTATTTATAACAGTAAAGTAATATTTGAAAATAATTGTGCAGAGTTCTTTATATAGAGGGAGCAAAACCAGTTATCTTTTCAATATCATAGCTAAAACATAGGCGAAGCAGAAGACAATAATGTTTGCGATAACAATGGTTGCCCCAACCGGCGTGCCATAAAGTATGGAACTAAGCATACCAATGACAGCGCACACAATGGCAACGGCTGTGGAAGCTAGCACAACATTTCTATAACTTCCAAAGAGTTGCATGGCTGAAAGAGCAGGAAAAACTACTAGGGCAGAAATGAGCAACGAGCCAACAAGGTTCATGGCGACCACAATAACAGCAGAAATAGTTACGGCAAGCAATGGGTTATAAAATTTTGTAGGCAAGCCTGTTGCTTTTGCAAATGATTCATCGAAGGTTACTGCAAAAATTTTATAGTAAAAAAGCACAAAAATAAGAATAACAAAGAGCGATAAAACAAGAGAAATCCAAACATCAAGACCTGTTAAAGTTAGTATTGATGTAGAACCAAACAAGGCAGTACACACATCGGCTGCTATATTGGAACTTGTGGGAAAAATGTTTAAAATTAGATAACCTATAGCAAGAGAACCGACGCTCATCATGGCAATGGCGGCATCCCCATGAATTTTCTTATTTTCTCCGGAGCGCAATAATAAAAGTGACGCAAGAGCGGTCACCGGAAAAACAAGAATGGTGTTATTTGTCAGCTTCAAGGCTGAGGCAATGGCAATGGCGCCAAAAGCAATGTGCGACAGACCATCGCCAATAAAAGAAAGCCTTTTTAATACAAGGCTTGTGCCTATAAGCGATGAGCATAAGGCCATGAGCACGCCCACAATAAAGGCATGCACTACGAAAGGATAAGAGAAGTATAGATTTAGTTTTTCAATCATATATAGTGCTTTATTCCGAAGCTGTATAATGTATACAGTTGCTGATTTTAGTGATATATTGCTCTTTATCCATAAAGTTCACTGTATGGTCAAAAAGCAAAACCTTACTGGCATTGGCCAGCGAATTGTGAACATCATGGGTAATCATAACAACGGTCAAGCCTTCTGCGTTTAACTGACTGAGCAAATTATACATTTCAGCCGTAGAGTCAGGGTCTAGGGCAGACGTTGGCTCATCTAAAAATATAATCTTACTGAGCGCACACAGCGCCCTTGCCAAGAGCACACGTTGTTGTTGGCCACCGGAAATTTTACTGTAAGAAACATTTTTTAAATGAGTAATGCCAATTTTTTCTAGCAGTTCATGGGTTTTATCTTTTTCAGCCTTATTATAAAAAGGCCGCAAACCATGCTTATTGATATGACCGGACAGCACAACCTCCCACACTGACGCGGGAAAGTCTTTTTGCCTTTGGGTTTGCTGCGGTAAATATCCTATGTCATTAAATTTTAAGCCTTCAGACAGCTTTATGATTCCCTTTAGCGGACTTTGCAAGCCGAGTAACGTTTTCATAAAAGTTGTCTTACCAGTACCATTATTACCAACAACGGCTAAAAAATCGCCCTGATAGATGCTGAGATTAATATTACTTTGCACCGTAGCCTTCTCATAGCCAATGTCCAAATTTTTACATATTATTTGTTCCATATACTTACTGCTTCAATGCATCGTAAAGTTTTTGTAAATTTTCTTCCATCACCTTAATATAACTCATTCCTTCCGAAAGCTCCTTGGCGTTGACGGTTTGAAGCGAATGAAGCGAAAGAATACTCGCATCTTTGTTTTTGCTATTTTCAATGATTGGCTTTGCTATATTATTGGTGCTATTATCGATAATAAAAACTTTCTGCAAGTCAAGTTCACTTATCTTTTGTGCTAAAAAAATCACCGTTTCAAAGCTAGCTTCTGTTTCTGCCGAGCAACCGGGAAAAGCGGCAAAGTAGTTAATGGCATAATCATCCATCAGATATCTGAAAGGGAAACGGTCGGCATACAAAACTGTCCTTTTCGTCAGTGCTTTAAATTTACTTTCGTATTTTTTGTCAAGTGATACTAACTTATCCATATATACTTGCGCATTTTGGGCGTACTGAGCAGCGTTTTCGCTGTCAAGAGATTGGAGTTCTGTTGCTAGTGTTTTGCACATAAGTATTGTATTTTTCAACGAAAGCCAAACATGTTCATCGTAAACAACATCATCATGTTCGTGCCCGTGGTCATGATCGCAATCGTGATGCGCGTGGTCAGCATGGTCATGCTTATGCTCTTGCATTCCCTCAACAATACGTTCCTTTTTCACTTTATCACCAAGAGTTGCCATTAAATCAATAACTTTCATATTTTTATTCATGGCTTGCGAAAGTATTTTTTTCACCCAAGCATCAGAATCTCCGCCATTGTAGATAAAAACATCAGCATTGGAAATGTTGGCAATATCCTCAGTGGATGGCTGAAAATTATGCAAATCAATGCCGTTGTCTATGAGAAGTTTTACCGCTAGATTGCTCTTGCCATTGCCTATTATTTCACGAACATAGTCATAAATAGGAAATGTAGTAACCACAACATTTAATTTGCGATTTTTGCCCTCAGCAGCAAGCAAAATATTAGCACCGCCAAATAAAACCATACAGACAAAAAGCAAACACAGTAATTTTTTCATAGACTTATAAACTCCATGGGTTAGTTATTCTTGCTCTAAACAAAGCCTACAAGTTCCATAAACAAAAGTATTTTGCTTGTTGACTTCAAAGCCTTTTAATTCACGAGCTTTATGAGTAATTAGCTCCGAAACTTCTTTTTCAAAGTGAAAACTATTTCTACATCGCTCGCAAATAAGGTGTATGAGTTCTGCACACTGTTTTGAATTGACATGCTGATAGGTTGTCTCATTCTTTTGAGAGTCCAGCACTTTTTGCAAAATTCCATCTTTTTCAAGTATGGCAAGGTTCCTATAAACTGAACTTGTACTAATCCCTAAAGCGCCAATTTCATCTTTAATTTGCTTGGCCGAAAAAGATTTATGTGAATTTTGTTTAAAAAATTCTAACAAATACTTTCTTTGACTTGTGGTATAACGCCCCATGCTGTCCCCTTAGCGGAAAAATTTATTTTGATAAAAAAACTATAAACATAATATTTTTATCAAACTCTTAAATGTATGCTTTTACACTTTTTTTTGAATTTGCAATTCATTCGCAAGTTTCTATTTTGTATTACAACATTTGTCAAGGTAATTCTTCACAGTGCATTTAA
>CAYJJP010000046.1:0-11028 GCA_964370525.1 uncultured Desulfovibrionaceae bacterium
GCGCTATCAACATTATTTTTTCAAACTCACGCTATACTCATAACCACAAAAGAAACCTTTAGCAAGTCTTGTATAAAGTGCACCTTGACATGAAGCATAAAAACGTCTGGAGTAGGCGTGCCTTTCTGAAAAATGCATGAAAATGCGTTTTCAGCGTTGACTATTTATGAAGATATGCTTAACCTGCTCATTAAAAACTATGTGAGAATACAATGAACATCTTGTACCAATTATTTCAAGCCATAGCAGATAGTGTCCGCGACGGTTTACGCATATCTAAAGATTTATTTCCTTCTATTATCTGTATAGTGATTGCGTTAAAAGTATTACAAGAACTCGAATTAGTACGTTATCTTGCATTACCCTTGGAGCCTATTATGGGGCTTATGGGCTTGCCGGCAGAGCTCGGCATAGTTTGGGCAGCAGCCATCCTCAACAGTGTCTATTCCGCCTTAGTAATCCTACCTAGCGTTCTGCTCAACATCCCTGACCTCACTGTGGAGCAAGCAACTGTGCTCGGGCTGATTATTCTTATTGCTCACTCACTTATTTTAGAAACACGCATAGCAGGACAATGCGGCCTTTCCATGCGGTTTCAGTTTTGTTTGCGATTTTTTACGGCCATTTTTGCCGGCATTTCGCTGCATTTGCTCTGCTCTTATTTTGATATATGGCAAACCAAAGCAACAATTTTCTTGCTGGAACAAAAACCGGTCACCACTTGGCAAGCATGGGCTGTAGCTGAATTTTGGAATCTTTTACAAATATTTGCCATCATTTGTTGCGTAATGCTCTTCACAAGAACCATTAATCACCTTAAAATTTCATATTTTTTTGGAATATTACTCGCACCAATTCTACGTCTGGTCGGCATTTCTAAGGCTGGAACCAATGTCATTGTCGTAGGCCTAAGTATTGGCATACTCTATGGCTGCGGCATAATTATCAAAGAAAGTAAAGACGGCACGCTTTCCAAGGCTGACAGTTTCGCAGCCATGAGCCTTATGGGCATTGCGCACGCTCTGATAGAGGACACTTTTTTATTTATGTTTATAGGTGGTTCGCTGTGGGGACTGTTAGTGTATCGTTTCGCAATTGCTGTGCTTGTTGGCATTCTCATCAAGAAATTTTATCCGCAAAAATATATGTAACAATAACAATGCGAACGATAAAAGCAATCCTTGCAAGAAAGCTTATCATTACAAATTCTCTATGACTATGCGCTAAATGGCTTAAACATTATTTTTAGCTAAAAACAGTTCATATTCTTCTAGTAAATGCGAGCTATTAACACCACTTCGCACTTTCCCCTCATGCAGCCAGTACACACTATCACACCCTTCCACTGTACTTAAGCGATGTGCGACCATTACAATGGTTAAATCTTTACGCAAGCTCAAAATAGTCTCTTGAATTTCTGCTTCGGTGGCACCATCAAGGGCAGAGGTAGCCTCATCAAAGAGCAATACATCCGGTTGAGTATAAAGCGCTCTGGCAATGGCCACGCGCTGCACTTGCCCTCCGGAAAGACGCATGCCTCTGTCGCCCAGCATGGTGTGTATTCCGCCAGGTAAGTCATCAATAAAGCCCATGGCAGCAAGTGCGCAACATTTTTTCACGCGTTCTTCGTCAATAGTCTTACCCCAATCACTAAAGGCCACATTTTGCGCAAGAGTTGCATCCATTATATATGGACTTTGCGGGACATAGCCTATACTCATATAGCCGGGGGCAGACGGAACCTTCACACCATCAATAAATATATCCCCTTGGGTGGGCGGTAAAAGCCCAGTGAGCACGCCCACCAGCGTACTTTTTCCGGCGCCGGATAAACCCACAAGCCCCACCATGCTACCCTTTGTAATGTGTATATTAATGGCATCAAGTGCCTTTTTTTCTGCTTGAGGATAGGAAAAGCCCACGTCTTTTAATTCAATACTTTCATGCAAGGTATAGGTGTGCGTATTTACCTCTTCTTGTTCAATATTAAAGTTATTTTGTATGATTTTTTCCGCATAGGCAAAATAAGTTTTCATATGCAATATGGCGTGTACACATTTATTCATATTTGGCAAAAGCCGCCAAGAAATACCTGCCATAAGGGTCACAGTACCGGTAATCAAAGCTATGCTACTACCTTGCCATTGTAAAAGCATGACTGTGCATAAGAGCATCATAAAGCCCAAAGATTCTAAAATCCACAAAGGTGTGTGTGGAAAGGTTTGTTGTATAGCAAATACTTTAGGGAATTCTTTGCCAACCTCTATATATTGCTCATAAAATTTTTGTCTTTGACTATAAATATGCACTTCACGCATACCTTGCAAGGCAAAGTGCGACAGTTTATCTGTTTCTACTTGAATATTTACAAGATCATTTCCCAACAAACGTATTTTTTTCTGTGTAATAACGTAAGTCAGCATACCAATAATCCCGCAAGTGCCAAAAAGTAAAAGGGAAATAAGCGGTGAAAGAAGAAAAGCAACGAGCAAAAGGCATAACATAATAACGCCATAGCTCACAGCATTGAATGCGGCATGAAGGAAAAGCATCATTTGCACCCGCCATGTAAGTTGAGTTTGCAATGCCGCTGTATTTTGCAATAAATGCCATCTATAGGGAGCGAATAAATAATTTTTAAAAATATGAAAGTTAATGTTCCAAGCCAAAGTTTGTGCAATGTTCAACTGTTTGTAGGTAATGTATGCAGTCATAATATTTTTACAAATGGCAGACAAGGTCACCAATAATAATGTGAGTGTAAGCATGCCAATGGTGGGGGACACGCCTTGCGGAAAGGGGATGTGCGGCACAATGTCTTTAATAATAACCATGGTGGTTAGCGTTTGCGGTGCTGCCAGTGCCACGCCCATGAGTGAAATCATGCCGGCAAGGGCAAGCTCAAAGAAAATGACTAAAATCATACCTAAAATAAGCCAAATAATTTGTTTTTGATGCTCGGTGGGGAGTACTGCGTAGGTGGTCTTGATGAGTTCAAGGGTTGTCACGGCATTTCCTTGTTATTCGATGTTATACTGATGATTTGCTGCATCATTCCATGCACAAAAAGTCATTTTTTCTATATAGCAATGCCTTTAACACGAGACTATGCAACTTGTCAAAGGTGGTTATCTCAAGCATTTATAAAGTATTTTGAGCTGACATTACTAATGTCAATTTTTTAATGGCACACTTGTTCAGCACTTAACGGCACAAATAAATAGAGCTTTTAAATTTATTACGAACCAGACCATTTATGGCTTTTCTACAAATTTTTGTTATAAAAACTCACAAATTATTTGACAGAAAGAGTTAATTTAGATACTTTTCTATATCTTTCATTGTGAAAATAAAGCTCAACTTTTTTAAGCAATACTACTTTGGGCTATTATTTAACTCACATAATTACATATTGCCTCATGACTAAGCAACTGATATATTGAATGTATATTTTGTTGTATTGGTTTTTTGATATCATTATTAATAAATAAAGCTCAAGGAATTAATATTTTGGTAACGCCATGGAAGCACTGGAAAAAGTAAGTATTATTTTAAGTTTATTCAGAAACAACTCTTCGCTTAGTTTAGCCGAAATTATAACCATGACTCCCATGACAAAAAGCTCCACGTTCAGGACTTTGCAGTCGATGGAACGCTATGACTTTATACGCAGAACAGAAAAAGGGTGTGTGCGTTATGAGTTGTCACCCTTATATTTTAAATATGGCGTTCTGTATAAAAATAGATTGAAAATCAATGAAATTGTGCTGCCTGTCCTAGAACAATTGGCGCAGCGTTTTACATGTTCTACTTTTTTCAGTGTATATGATGCTGAAAGCAAAAAAGCCCTTTTTTTAGAAAAAATTGAATGGAAATACTATATTTCTGACGTTTTTGTTACGGTTGGTGATTGCTTGCCCATGAATGCAGGAGCTGCCCCTCTTGCGCTGATAACAGAACTATCTCTTGAAGAAATGGAGAACATAGTAGCCAAAAATGGTCTTACCGTGTATAATGCTAATACCATTGCAACCCAAGAAGGATTCTTCAAAGAACGTGAGAAAAATATTGCCAGAGGCTTTTCTTTTGCTAACGAGGACGTTTCTATGGGATTTTGTAGTATAGGCACAACAATATTTGATGCAACGGGAAAGTGTTGTGGCGCAATCTCCATGGCAGACCACAAGGATTTGTTTTTCAGTGCAAAATTTCATGAAATGCTCAAAAGCCTTTTGAGGGCTTCTGTTGAAATATCGAAACAATTTGGAGGAGAGAAAAAAGTAAACTTTGATAAGATACCAACTACACTAGTTTAATCTTTTTTTCACAATTTATATTAACTTAGTTCTTGACAAACTCACTGGAAGTAGATAGAAAGAACCAACATGTCGATAAATTTTTTAAACAAAAAAATGAAACGACGTGCCAAAAAATGAAATAACAAGAAAACAGCGAAGCTGTCTTTTATTTTTTCAAAAAATGAAACGACGTGCCAAAAAATGGAATGACATAAGCACTGTAACAATGTTGATCATTTTATTATCATAAAACTGGAACGCTGTTTCGAAATATGGTGAAATATTTTACCACAAATCATTAAGGTAGTGTTTCAAAATTATTTAGTTTGTTTAAGGTTAATGGGTAAAATTATTTGCTGATTGCTTTTTTGAAAATTTATTTAATATTTTCCAATTATTTACCGTCTTTACCGCTAACAAATATATCTAATTTGAAAAAACCTTGTAAACAGATGTAAAGAGGTGTGTATGCAATTTGAATTCTTATTGCCAAATGAACTCAAAGAGGCTCTTACTCTTGCCGGCAATGCAGGAGAAAAAGGAATACTTATTGGTGGTGGTACAGACGTTATCCCACAATTTAAAAACAGGGTTTTAAATAAAGAAACAGTTATTTCATTGCAAAATGTAAATGAATTAAATTTTATAGAAGAAACTGACGATGCATTTATAATTGGAGCAAACTACAAAGTAGCCGATCTTATAAAATACCCCTTCCCTAAAGCTCTTAACGGCTTTGTTATGGCTGCAAAACAATTGGCAAGCCCTCAGCTGCGTGAAATGGGTACCATTGCCGGCAATCTTAGTCTTGACACACGATGTACATACTTCAACAAAGATTCGTTTTGGCGAAGCTGTTTGCCCGTATGTGCAAAAGTTGGCGGAAACATTTGCCACGCCATAGGCAATGGAACAAAATGCTTTGCTGTTTACTCCGGTGATTTAGCACCGGCCTTATTAACGCTTGGCGCTACTATCACATTAAAATCCTTATCCGGTGAACGTACAATTCCATTACGTGAATACTATACCAACGACGGCGCTCGTCCGATTGCAAAGCAGCCCGGCGAAATCATGACACAAGTTCATGTACCAAAGCCTAAAGCCAATGCCCTATCGGACTATAAAAAATTCCGCCTGCGTAACTCCATTGACTTTCCTTTAGCCTCAGTTGCATCGCTCATAGAACTTGATGAAAATAATCAAATTACTGCCATGAGTTTTGCCTTGTCCGGCGTTGAACGTCAACCGGTTTTAGTGGATTTAGGCGACACGACATTACCATGCAAGCCAAGTGTTGAACTGGCTGAGCAAGTAGCCAAGCTTTGTAGTAAGTTTGCTAAGCCCGTCAAAAATCATGTGTCCACACCAATGCAGCGTAAACGCATGATACGCTCCTATGCTTCTGATATAATCCTAGAACTTTTAGACGGTGCAAAATAGTGTTTTTACATATTTAATTGTAAAAACATAAATAATGAGGAGTAAATAATGAGTATGAATATATCTAATCCACTTCATCCTGTGGAATTAAATGTTAACGGACATATGTATACTGTACAAATTTCCTTATCCAGCACTTTGCTAGAAGTTTTGCGTGAAAATCTAGGATTTACAGGAACAAAGGAAGGTTGCGGCGAAGGACAGTGTGGTACGTGTACGGTAATAATTGACGGAAAGCCTGTGCTTGCTTGCCTTATGCTTGCCTATGCTGCCAAAAATAAGAAAATCACAACCATTGAAGGCTTAGCCGGACAAGATAGCCTTGATCCCATCCAAGAAGCCTATATTTCAACCAATAGCGTTCAATGCGGTTTCTGCACTCCCGGCATGATTATGACAACCAAAGCCCTCTTGGACAGCAACCCAAACCCTGATGAAGAAACAGTGAAAGAAGCTCTTTCTGGAAATCTTTGTCGATGTACCGGGTATAAAAAAATTATTGAAGCCGTAAAAGTTGCTTCCAGCGATAAAGAGGCTGAAAAATCAAATTGTTCCGGACAAATCGGTCGCTCAGTTGCCAACATTTCTTCTTCTGAAAAAGTATCGGGTCAAGTGAAGTTTGCTTCCGATGTCTATTTACCAAATATGCTAAGGGCAAAGGTTTTGCGCAGTCCGCATAGCCACGCTCGTATTGTTTCCATTGATTTAAGCAAAGCAGAAGCTCTTGAAGGCGTGCGCGCTGTTGTAAGTGCCGCTGATTTTTCTCCTGAAAATAAGACAGGCTACACTGTTATTGACCGTGAAACATTTGCTCGCGATAAGGTACGCTTTTATGGTGAAGCCATTGCTGCTGTTGCCGCCACAACCGAGGCCATTGCAGAGCACGCCATTTCATTGATTGACGTGCAATATGAAGTGTTGCCGGCTGTGTATGATCCTGAACAAGCAAGCTTTGAATCTGCACCGATCATCCATGAGAACAGCAATATAGCTTCCATTCGCGAAGAAAATCACGGCGATGTGGAAAAAGAATTTGAAACGGCTGATATTGTAGTTGAAAGCCGCTATGAAATCGGTGCGCAAGAGCAAGCACCGCTTGAGCCGGAAGCCAATGTGGTTCGCTGTGAAGCTGACGGTACCCTTACTTGCTGGGCCAGTACGCACGTTAAGTTTGGTGCAAAAAATATGTTGGCGCACGCACTTGGCATAAGCCCCAAAAAAATTCGCATTATTGTTAATGCCCTTGGCGGTGACTTTGGCGGCAAAGCTAAGGTACAATCCTTGCTTATTGCCGGTGCGCTTGCCAAAAAAGCAGGCCGCTTGTGCTCTGTACGTTATGTACACACCAGAACAGAAGAAAGCATGGCTTCAACCATCCGTCATCCGGCAATTATGTACATAAAATCCGCCATGACAAAGGATGGTAAAATTACCGCAAGAAAGCTTCGTCTTTATGCAAATACAGGTGCTTATGTTGACAGTGGTGATACTGTTGTGCAATGGGCCGGTGCTTTTTATGCTTCCGTATATAAAATTCCTCACCAAAAATATGAAGGCTATGCCATGTACACCAACTGCGCCGTTGCCGGTTCCATGCGTGGCTTTGGCGGCCCGCAGCAAACTTTTGCCGTGGAATCACACATGGACTTGCTGGCTGAAAAAATCGGCATCTCTCCCATCGAAATCCGCAAGCGCAATGTTGTGGAAAGAGGCTATCGCTTGCCTTTTGGTTGGGAGCTGAAAAGTGCGGGCCTTAAAGAATGCCTTGAATGCGTGGAAAATTCAGAAAATTGGAAAAAATATGATGACATTGTAGGTAAAAAAGAAGGTCGCTTCATCTACGGACGTAGCGTTGCCATTGGCCCTCATGGCAGTGGCTGGAAAGCCGGCTTTGAAAATCATCTTGGGCTGGTAACTACAGACCCATCTTCCATTTTCCTAAAACTTGATAATGATGGCGTCATTCGTGCCTTTACAGGTGAGACAGACCACGGCACAGGCAACCTCACAGGCATGGTGCAAATCATAGCAGAAGTGCTTGGTGCAAATGTTGACGATGTCATTGTCACTCAAGGCGATAGTGCTGTTGTGCCCTTTGGCCAAGGCGCGTACTCCAGCCGCTCGCTTATGGTTGGCGGTATGGCAGCAAAGTTTGCTGCACAAAAAGCAAGAGAAAAAATGCTCGCCATAGCCTCTGACTATCTGAATGTCGAGCAAGGGCACATTGCTATGGAAGATAGCTACGCCTATGTTGCCAGTCAGCCTGAAAATAAGATTTCATTTTCAGACATAGCCACTATCTCGCTAACCAATGGAAAGTTTGAACAAATTATCACCTCCGGCTATTATGACCACAAAGCCACAACGCGTGACCCTCAAACCAATATGGGCTCCATCGCCGGCGCATTTTTATACAATGTGTCAGGTGTGGTGGTGAAAGTTGATAGCGATACCGGCGTCTATGAAATCATAGACATTATTTCCGCCTCCGATTGTGGCAAAGCCATTAATCCATCGCTATGCACAGGACAAATGGAAGGCGCCATCAGCATGGGCATTGGCCTTGGCGGACTTGAAAACATGGGCTTTAAAAACGGACTCCCCCTCCATGTCAGCCTTGAAGAATATAAAATGAGCACTACCCAAGACATGCCCCCCATGGAGACACATTTAGTTGAATCCATTGACCCTGTGGGACCTTTTGGAGCAAAGGGAGTGGCTGAAAACCCAGCCATTGCAGTACCATCTGCACTAGCCGGTGCCATACGCTATGCAACAAAGGGCGATATTACCGCCATACCGCTTAGCTATGATTCCGTAATGGATGCCCTTAAGTAATTGGTATAAAATATAATAAACAGCTAAGGCAACAGCGATTTTAGCTAAAATGTATGTAAAAAGGACAAATTATGATTATTGACGTACACGGACATGTGGGTGTCTACCCAGATCATTATTCTGAAAAATTTGCCACAATCATTGGCGGAGTTTTCAAACAAGACCCTGTCTCCATGTGGACCATTAAACCTGAAGCCTTACTGGCTGATATGGAACAAAATGGCGTTTCAAAAATGGTTATTTTGGGGCTTGATATTACGACTTCCGGTTTAGCCACCTTTACCAATTACGAATATATATACGAAACCTATCTCAAGCCATATCCTGACAAGTTTTTTGGATTTGCCGGCGTTCAACCCTTTAATGACTTAGGATTTTTAGAGCAAGAAAAAATTGCAAACTTTAAAAATGCCATAGAAAATCTGGGCTTTGTGGGCATGAAAGCTAATCCGAGTTACTGCAACTTTTATCCGCATGATGAGTGTATGTACCCTTACTATCAGATATGTTCGGATAAAAACTTGCCCGTTACCTTGCACATGGGCGTAACAAGTTTTGGCCCTGCCAAAATGGATTGTGGGCGGCCAATCTACCTTGATTCTCTTGCTAAGAATTTTCCCAACGTGAAGTTCTGTGCCGCTCACCTTGCATATCCTTGGGAGAGAGAATTGTTTGGCATGATGCGTGGTAATCAAAACATATGGGCAGACATAGCTGTGCTTAATGTTCGTCCGTATCAATTAGCCGAAAACCTATTTTACGCTAAAGAATTTGGCCTGTTAGATAGAATTATGTATGGCACGGACTATCCTTGCACTACACAAGAAGCCTTTGTCCCTCTCATCAAGACCGGTATCAATGAAATTCTTGAAAAAAGAGGTTTCCCAACGCTGACAGAGGACGAAATAGAAGGCATTTTGTGGAAAAACGCCAAAAGATTCTTAAACATATAAAAAGTATCCTCGCAAAATAAATATTAAAAAAAATGCAAGATGCTAAAACCTTATAACCCTAAACCTATGTTGGAGAAAAACATGAGTCAGAAACAAATCGTTAAAGTATTAGGAATTGCAGCCAGCCCTCAAAAGCGTGCAAAATCAACTTCTGCCATCGTATGTGAAAAAGCATTGCTTGGCGCAGAATCTTTCAGTAACGATAATGTAGAAGTTCAAACAGATATAATTTACTTAGCCGACTTAAATATCAAACCATGCAGTGCATGTGTTGACCCTAAAGGTAAGCACCCCGGCGTTTATTGCGGATTTAAACGCTGTATTCATAATGATGACATGACTAATATTGTTTACGACAAACTTATGGATGCTGACGGCATTTTGATCAGTACTCCTGTTCACTTTGGTGGAGTTACAGCCCAACTCAAAGCTCTCTTCGACCGTACTTGCTGGTTAAAAATGCGTCGTTTCTGGGGCTTACGCAATAAAGTCGGTGGTGCTATTTCCGTTGCTCACGGTAGACACGGTGGGCAAGAAATTACCGTTATTGACTGCGACCAATGGATGCGTATTGCCGGTATGTTGCCCGTAGGCTTTCACGCTACCGACAAAGCAGAAATTGAAGAGTTCATCAAACGCTATGAAAATGATGAATACTACAGTGACTTTGTACACGACTTGAAGCCATACTTAGGCGCAGTTGCTCACTATCCCGGCGTATGGAATGCCAAAAAGCTTGGTGAAACAAACTGGATGGATCGTGACTGGATTGGTATGGAATATGCCAGACGCTTAGGTTTCCGTGTTGCTCAAGTAGCCTCTTGGGTTAAGCCAAACCTTCCATCTAAAGAAGAGCGTGATGCAGAAATCGCTTGGTACAACGAATTGCAGTTTAGCAATGTTCGTTCATAATATGAAATAAATTCTTGTACGCCCATGCATTTAGTGTGGGCGTACTTATTCTGTAACTGCAAGGAAGGAAACTATTATGTCACAAGAACATTTAAATACTCCTGGTAACGGAAACTTCAATGATAAATACGATAAGGTTCTTTTTTGGCCTATTCTTTTAGTGTACAGCGCCATTCTTCTTTCGGCTGTATTTGTGCCAGAATTCACAGGTTCATTTTTTGGCTCCATTCAAAACTATGCCATCTCTAATTTGAGTTGGCTCATTGTACTTACCGGCGGCATAGGCGTTCTCTTTGTCTACTACCTTGGATTCAGCCAAAAATATGCCAAAGTTAAATTGGGAAAACCCGAAGACAAGCCTGAGTTTAGCTTTTTTGCTTGGATTGCCATGCTCTTCTGTGCTGCCCTAGGCACAGGTTTTGTTATTTACGGCGTTTCTGAGCCTATTAACCATTTATTCACTATCCCCACCATAGTTGACGCCGGCCAAGTCGGAAAAGAAGCTGCTGTTCCTGAGGCAATTCGCGCGACAGTTGTGCACTGGGCATTGTATACTTGGGCCATTTATGGATTAGGCGGATGGG
>CAYJJP010000047.1:0-10845 GCA_964370525.1 uncultured Desulfovibrionaceae bacterium
GATTTAAAGGCTACGTCTATTTTAAATTGTGCGAAACTTTTCGTACCTTATCTGGTGCTGAAGAAATATTTAGTGTTTTTTTTCAAATTTCTATTGGGTATGTTGTTAGTTTTATTTTTTATTTAATGAATATTGTTTTTCCGAATAATAAAAAAGAAAATACTGCAAAAATGCAAATACATAAAAAAAAGAAAAGAATAGTAAAATTTATGGAAGGAATGCTAGAAGATATTTCAAAAGTATATTTAGAAAATCATACTGGTAAACAATACTCAGATAATGAATTGGAAGAATTACAATCAAAATTGAATTTTTCAGACAAAAGCAGGATTACTAACATTACTGACAGTACTAAGTTATCTATAAAGAATGTGATAATTATAGCAAATTTTCATGTTAAGAATGAGATAGATGAACTGTATAACTGCTTTATGCCATACTTGACGGCTGAAGAACTAGAAGCAGTAGAAAAAATAAAGTATTCTAAATATTTTCACGCGATACCACTTTTTTTACAGTGTGATAACTTCTCTTTTTCCCCAGATAGTAATGATAATCTTTTAAAGGATTACTATAATACACTTATGAATTTGAAAGAAACTACGTGATATTAATATTATACTATATTTAACATATTCAGTATGCAGCTAATATATTTATTATAATTAGCATTCATTAGAAAACTCATCACAAGGATAAAAAATGAATATTGGTAATCAAGAAATATTATTAAGTGAATTTACAGGGGAAATAAATATTACTATTGACTCGCCCCCTGTGTCTAGCCAAGCACGTGCAGCTTTTAAAGCTTCTTTGCGAGATAAAATTCATGCCGCACTATCAAATGTAAATTATGTCTTTTTGGGGCAAGTCTCTATACGAATTGAATGGTACATTAATCCAAAACAAAAAATGCTTTCAGATAAATCGCCTGACACAGACAATATCATAAAGCCAATTATTGACGCTCTATGCGGTATAAAAGGTGTTATGGTAGACGACGTACAACTGCAACATGTTCAATGCTACTGGATAGATATAGAAAAAAATTCTAAAGAACATATAGCAATAAATATTGAATCTGATGTGGATAGACAACGCAAAAAAAATTCTTTAGTTTTTTTTCAACTTAAAAATGAAGTGTATTTGCCTTTTTCACTGCAAAAAACTTCACAAGATCTAATGATTTTTAACCATATACTTTCTCTAGGTAAAATATATGTAGATTTAGATGAAGCAATCAGAGAAGACTTTGAAAGGTGTACGTGGCCTATCGGGTTTCCGAAATTTCATGTTAGTCGAGTTTCTGATTCTGGTTTTCCATGCTATAAGCATGAAGAATTTAAAAGTATTCTGCAAGGGTCATGTAAAGAAGGAGTTTAAAAAGCTAAGTGTTATTTGACTGCAAAAATGTTTTAATAATTGTTTTTACTTTAATTGTAAAATGTTACAGAAATTTCTCTAAGCTTGCCCACCTCCCCCCTCCATGCTATACTCCTTTAACAGCGCAACACATGGAGCATCCCTATGACATTTCAAGATGTTATCAATTATTTTCGTGCGGAATCAATGTCCGAGCGTGAAAAAGGCACAAATTTTGAGAAGCTTATAAAAAAATGGTTACTCACAGACCCTCGTTATTCTGACCTTACAGATGTCTGGCTCTGGGAAGAGTTCCCGGCACGGCAAGATTTAGGCGGTAAAGACTTGGGTATTGACCTTGTCGCTCGTACTGATTTTGGCGGATATTGGGCTATTCAGTGTAAGTGCTATGCCGATGATGCAGTTATTGATAAAAATGCCGTAGACTCCTTTCTTGCTACTTCCACACGTCTTTTTACCGACCCCATTTCCGGAGAAGAGCACACAGCTTTTGCCTCTCGTGTGTGGATTTCCACCACGGAAAAATGGAACACCAATGCTGAACAGTCCATCAAAAACCAAGGCATTCCGGTCACTCGCATAGGTCTTGAAACCTTCGAAGAATCTACCGTAGATTGGGAAGCCCTCCTGCATGGCAAAGAACAGGAAGTCACTGCAAAGTCCCTTTTGCCGCATCAAATAGAAGCCCTCGAAAAAGCCCATGCCCATTATGCCACTAACGACCGTGGCAAGCTTATCATGGCGTGTGGTACCGGTAAAACTTACACCTCCCTTGCGCTTATGGAACAGGAAATCCGTCACATTGGCGGTAAAGGGCGAATCCTCTTCATGGTGCCGTCCATTGCGCTCTTGGGTCAAGCCCTCAACGCATGGATGGCGGACGCAACCTTGCCCATGAAAGCAATCTGCATCTGCTCCGACCCCAAATCTGCGCAAAAGCAAGGCGGCGACAGCATGGATAATTCCATCATCGACCTTGCCTTGCCGGCTACCACCAACAGCAAAATCATTGCCGAGCGTTTTGCCCACTATCGTGACCATGACGGTCTTCTTGTGGTCTTTTCCACTTATCAATCCATTGACGCCGTGGCAGACGCACAAAAGGAAATCATAAATATTCTTGGAGATATCGGCATTTTTGACTTTATCGTCTGTGATGAAGCCCACCGCACCACAGGCGTAAAGCTTGCCGGTATGGATGAATCTGCCTTTACGAAAATTCATGATAATACCATCATTCAAGCCAAAAAACGCTTGTATATGACGGCAACACCACGCCTTTACGGTGATACCGCCAAAGCTAAAGCCATAGAAAAAGACCATGTTCTTTGCTCTATGGATGACGCAAGCCTGTATGGTGAAGAATTTTATCGAGTGGGCTTTTCCTATGCCGTATCGCATGGACTTTTGACTGACTACAAAGTTCTTGTGCTCACAGTAGGTAGTGAATCCGATTTACCACCTGAAATTCAAGAACAAGTTCACGATAAAGATTGCAAAGAACTTGATTTTGATATGGTCAGTCGCCTTATCGGATGCATTAACGGTCTTTCAAAAAACATCATTGGCGATAATAATGTCACATGGGATTCCGACCCCGGTATTATGCGCCGTGCTTTAGCTTTTTGCCCTAATATAAACAAATCCGGCGACACGTCCTCTTCCATGAATACAGCGGCGCAACTGCCACATATTTCAGAAGATTATTGGGAATCACTTTCAGAGGAAACACAAAAACGCACAGTGCGCATTAAGGCACAGCACATTGACGGTACCATGGACAGCAATACCCGTGCGCAAAAACTTTCATGGCTCAAGGCAGAACCCACCGATGCCAACGAATGCCGCCTTGTATCCAATGTGCGCTGCCTATCCGAAGGTGTGGATGTGCCGGCTCTCGATGCCGTTATTTTCCTTTCCGCTCGCAATTCTCAAGTGGACGTGGTGCAATCCGTAGGCCGTGTCATGCGTAATTTTCGTAAAGGTCAACCGGGCGAGAAAAAATATGGCTATATTATTGTACCGGTGGTGGTGCCGCCGCATTTGCCACCGGAAGAAGCCCTTGCCGATAACGACCGTTTTCGAGTGGTTTGGAGCATTCTCAATGCATTGCGCTCACATGATGACAGTTTCAATGCCACCATCAATAAAATTGCGCTCAATAAGGATAAACCCACCAAAATCACTGTGGGCACTGTACCACCCATCGGCGACATAAGCGATACCTATGCCACCGAAGAAGAAAAACGAGAAGCCGCTGCCCTTGCGGAAGAAATTGTGGGACGCCAGTTATCGCTTTTGGGCGATATGCAAGACGCCATTTATGCCCGTATGGTGGAGAAAGTAGGCGACCGTATGTATTGGGAAAAATGGGCTAATGATGTGGGTATTGTGGCGCATAATTTCATTGCGCACATCACAGAGTTGGTGAATACCGATGGTACACACAAACAAGCTTTCGAAGAATTTGTTAAGGCTCTGCGCTCCAGTATTAATGCCGCCATCACAGAGGCTCAAGCCATTGAAATGCTGGCACAACACCTCATTACCAGACCTGTTTTTGATGCGCTTTTCCAAGAATATCAATTTGCTAGCAACAATACTGTTTACAAGGCTCTAAAGAAGATGGTATGTTGCGCAAGGTTAGTAGCTTAGGAATATACTTATTTAGGAAGTAACTATTTATAAATAAATCTTTAATGAACAATTGGATAGTAAACACCTTATGGAAAAAAAATCACCACATTTGGTTCAATATCAAGGCTCAAAAAGAATCTTAGCCCCTAAAATACTTAATTTTTTTCCTAAAAAAGTTAAGAGGCTTATAGAACCTTTTGCAGGAATGGCGGCAATTTCTATTGCTGCTGCTAATTATAGAAATACAAATAGTTTTTGTATTAATGATTTAAATTCCCCGTTGATAAATCTTTTAAAAGAAGTAGTTATATATCCTGAGCAACTTGCTGATAATTATTCAAGAGTATGGAATGAACAGTTTTCTTTTGAAAACGGTAACCATGTCAATCATTTTTATAAAATACGGAATGATTTTAATGATGGAGCAACAACTCCTGAAAATATGTTATATTTGCTTGCTAGATGCGTAAAAGGTGCTGTCAGGTATTGTAAAAATGGAAAATTTAATCAATCGCCAGATAAAAGACGACATGGAACGAATCCTAAAAAAATAAAAGAAAGTTCTTTACATATTTCAAGCTTATTAAAAAATAAAACATCTTTTTTATCTAAAGATTATAATGAAATATTAGATTTTGCTACTAGCGGAGATTTAATTTATATGGATCCTCCATACCAAGGTGTCTCAAACGTTCGTGACAATCGTTATTTCGCTGGTGTGTTGTTTGATGACTTTGTTAATGCTCTTGAACAATTAAATAAAAAAAACATCGACTATATAATTAGCTATGATGGAGCATGTGGAGACAAAGAATATGGAAAAGATTTGCCACTTGAGCTAGATTGTAAAAAAATAATATTAAATGCTGGACTTTCAAGTCAATCTACATTGCTTGGAAAAAAATCTATCACATATGAATCGCTTTACGTTAGTAAAAATTTAATACATATTTATAATAATAAACCTAAACAATTATTTTTATCGGAACTTATCGCATGACAAAGCTTTCAACACAATTTCTAGAGTTGCTTGAATCTGTTACAGAAAAAAGACCAAAAACAGTTATTCAGCATATTTTAAAATATGGTAGTATTACAAGTGAAGATTTAAAAGATATATATGGGTATAATCATCCTCCTCGTGCAATCCGTGATGTGCGAGAACGAGGCATTCCTATAAAAACAGGCCGCACTACAGGGCGTGATGGGCGAAAGATTGCAACATACACTTTTGGAAACGAAGATGACTTACAAAACATGCTTGCAAAAGCAGCAGGGCGTACAGTTTTGTCAAAAGCATTAAAACAAGCTCTTGTTGAGAAATATGGAGCTAATTGTTTCATTTACCTAGAACATATGGATGAAGCCTCGCTGCAAGTAGACCACCGAGTACCTTATGAAATAAGTGGCGAAATTGACGAAAAAAATATAGAACGCTTTATGCTTTTAAGCCCCTCAGCTAACAGATCAAAATCGTGGACATGTGAAAATTGTGAAAACTGGGAAAGAAAAGATGTCACTTTTTGCATGACATGTTTTTTGGCTTATCCGGAAAATTATACACACTTAGCTGGAAAGTATGGAAAAATAGTTTCTATTATTTTTACTGAAGATGAAATAGATGATTACAATAAACTTATAGAGCTAGCAGGAGACGATTCTGCCCAAGAACTAATTAAAAAAATATTACATGAGTATTTAAATAAAGCTTAATTTATTTTAAGTATGCAATACCCTGTATCCCCATTGTGGATGACGTAGAGACCTTTATGACCTTTTCCCTCAAGGGTAAAGAGCTGGCAGAATTGCACCTAAACTATGAATCCGTCCCGGCATGGCCAGACCTTAAAATCACCGGCACAGAACATAATAATTTCATTGTGGACAAAATGCGCTTTGCAAAAAACGGAAAAGAAGTTGACAAAACAGTTATCCTATACAATAATCACATTAGGATTGA
Source organism: uncultured Desulfovibrionaceae bacterium (assembly GCA_964370525.1). Taxonomy (GTDB): domain Bacteria; phylum Desulfobacterota; class Desulfovibrionia; order Desulfovibrionales; family Desulfovibrionaceae; genus CAYJAD01. Next base: position 5,981 of record CAYJJP010000047.1, read on the forward strand.
AAACATACCCCTTGAAGCGTATAACTACGTTGTCAACGGACGCTCCGCCATCGAATGGATTATGGAACGCTACCAAATCAAAACCGATAAGGACAGCGGCATTGTGAATAATCCTAACCACTGGGCAGAAGAACATGGGCAATTGAGGTATATTTTGGATTTGCTGTGTAGCGTGGTGAACGTGAGTGTAAAGACTGTGGGGATTGTTGATGGTTTGCCGGGGTTGAGTTTTGAGTAATTACAATTATACATAAAAATAGTTAAAAATATAAAATTCATGTTCACTATAAAACATATAATTTAGGATGAATTTAAAATGAAAAATAAAAATTCCATAAGTGATTGTAAGATTGAAGAATACAAGCTTTTACGCGAAGAAATTTTATATGTAATAAAAGCTCAAAATTTAATTTTATATGCATACTTTATTGCAATTAGTATTTTTATTCCTAAAATTATCGATAATTTTAGCAATTCTATTTCTATGACTGTAATTATTATTGCTTATTTTATATCACACCGTTACCACTTATACATATTTAGCATGTTTAGGACAGGAACTTACTTAAAAATATTTATTGAAGAAGAATTTGATTCTTTTCTATGGGAAACAAGATTGCCAGAATTTTATAATAACTTAGAACGTAATAAATATTTTAAAGCAAAAGAAATTGCTTTATCAAAAATTATAGAAATCTCAGCATTACTACTGATTTGTTATTCATTATATATGAATTATAAAATTGACTCTTGTAAAATTATCTATAAATGGTATACTTATTTTTATATTATTTTTATATTTGTTTTTTTATATGAAATAAAGAATCAGAGAAAAATATTTGCCAAAATAGAACCTTCATGGCGTAAAGTCAAAAAAAAAGAATGTAGTGAAAATTCAAATTCTGAAAAAATAAATGAGGATTAAAAATGTATCTCAAAGCAGAATTTGTTGTAAAATCTGACATTCACCTTGATGACTTTTGGGATATTGAGTTTGAAGGTGTGAAATTTTCATTTCAGGTGGATTCTGAACACAAGATTAATAAACTCATTTTAGATATGAATCATAAAATTTTACCTCCATCAATTGTAAATGTTAATGGGATTAGACAAATAAATTTTCCTATCTCAATAAGAATTGCAAAAAACAAAGCTATTGAGATTGCAAAAAAATTAAACTATTCATTATCCTTATTTCCTTTAGTTGGATTTATTGACATAAAAATGAATCCTACTGTACGTTTTATAGCTGAAAATGAAAAAGAAAAAGCAGAATTAAACTTATTTTCTTATCATAAGGACAAAGAGGCTATTCCACCCTTTTTTGTGCCATTTGACACTTTAGCTCGAATGATTTTTTTATCCCAAGATATTGATGAACTAAGAGTGCCAGTAGGATTTTATAAAAGCGCAAAGATGCATTTCAAAAATGAAGACTTTAGGTTTGCGTTTTATGAATTATATTTTACTATTGAATATTTATTTGCTAATGGCAAGTCAAATAATAGTCAAGTAAAAAATGAGTTTTTAAAAAGTGATATTCTATTAAAATCAATAAATCTTGCAAAAGATGATTTTCTTACTCTACATAAAGAGAAATCAACAAAATTTTCAATATGGCTATCAGAAATCAGCAGAAGCGATGAAATTATTGAAAAAATAATTGATATTCGCGGCTCTTATTTTCATCAAAGTAAAAAAAGAAAAAATAATTGGTTGCCAAGTGATTTAAATCTATTAAAGGATGAATCGTATTTTTTGATTTTTTGTGTAGGACATGTCTTAGAAAGAATGATAAACCTATTTGAAAACAGAAAATATATACAATTATATGATGAAAACAATAAAAATTTTGGAATAAAGAAAACATTCGACATTGAAGCATATGTTGATACAAAAAATGGTATTCAACCTATACGAAGAAAGGTGTCTTTCCCAACGAAAACCTTTGCTAAAAGAAGTATGGCACTACTTGCGCAAAATTTAATTGATGATTTGAAAAGGTTTGGTAGGATTGAATCGTATGTTATTTACTATAAAAACGAAAAGATATTTGATTTTAATGAGATGAATAAGATGATGAAAGAAAATATATTTTTTTAATGCCTTGCTATTGATGACTGAATTTATGATAACAGAAGTAACACGAAGAGATTTAATTAATTTTCTAAAGATAGAGAACATTTACTGGGGAGGTCGCCTTGGTGATGTTGAGTTCTTGTCACGCCTCTACAAGCTTGAAGACATGCCTTCAACAGATTCTCGCTTTGACAATGCAAGCGGAGATATATGGCAACATACAGTTAACAACCCAGAAGATTGGTCAATAAATTGGGTGTTTTTTGACATTCGTTTTTCACTAATGACTTGTGAAGATAGAGAGTTTTTACGATTTTTATGTGAAATAGTACATCCAGTCGTAAGACCCGATGTCATAGAATGCGAAAAAATTGTAAAGGCATTTAATCAAGCATTGATGAATGATGGTTACAGAATAATACCTAAAAAGACAATTTCAGGAAGAAGTAAATATAGTTTTAACAAATTGAGTAAACTAAATATGATTAATGAAAAAATACCATACCCTGTCATTGCTACTGTAGCAAAAATTTTGTCAGATTTTTATACTACTTCTCAACTTAAGAACTTGCTAATTCAGTCAAATGCTTCCGAAATTGCAGAAGGGAATAAATTAGATAAGGTTCAAGAGACATTAAAAAATTACAATGAATTAGATGAATATGACTCATTTGATATGTTAGGAAAGTTTATTGAGAGATTCATGGAGTTTGACTGTGAAGATAAAGGAGAATTAAAGAAAAAAGATGAAATCATAGCTATTTTATCTAAGCACAGCTTGCAATATCAAAATGGCGGTCAGATTTGTAAAGTTTCTGAAATGTGTGCTGCTCCTGCATTAAGTGACGCCTTAAAATTTGGAAACCTTAAAAGCGTTGAGGAAGAATTCCAAAGAACCTTAGCCAATATTGAAAAAGACCCTGCTGCAAGTTTAACATCCGCTTGTGCTCTTCTTGAATCTATATGTAAGTGTTATATTGATGCTAAAGGTCTTGCTTTACCTAAAGACAAAAGCGTAAATCCTCTCTGGAAAGTTGTAGCTCAAGATTTAAATATGACCGCTGCACAGCACGTTGAAGATGATATAAAACAAATTTTAGCAGGATTATCTTCTATTGTACATGGTGTCGGTGCGTTGCGTACTCATGCTGGAACTGCACATGGTAGAGGTAGTGCTGGGTATAAAATTGAACCTAGACATGCTTATCTTGCCGTCAATGCTTCTCATACTCTTGCTAATTTCATACTAAGAACTTGGCATAAATAATAATTTTTCTTTAATAACTTTATCCGAGGACAGTATGAGCATAAAAACATACCAAAAACGAGTTGTTTGTTTTGTTGATATTTTAGGATTTAAGGATTTAATATATGAAACTACCATAGGAAAAGAAAAAATTGAATTTATTTGTAACTGTTTAGATATAATGAAAGAGTATGTCTATGATAAGGAATTTGTAGAGTTACAAAATATTGACTATCAATTTACACACTTTTCTGACTGCTTCATAGTAAGCTACGAATACACAATTGAAAGCCAAACTTTTTCTACATTACTCAGTCTTGTATGGATGCAATCTATTTTAGCTGGCAGGGGGATATTATGTAGAGGTGGCATTGCTATTGGTCATGCTGTTCACACCCCAAATTATGTTTTTGGATCAGCTGTTATTGAAGCATACAAGCTTGAGCAAAAATCTGTTTACCCTCGAATTATTTTAAATGATGAAGTACTTATTACCGCAGGAAAACATAGAATTCCATCTCATTCAAAGGAATTTGAACTTGATTTTATACATAGCTTAATAAAAAAAGATAATGATGGTTATTACTATGTTGATTATTTGAGCGCATGCTCGAGTGAATTTGACGACATATACGATTACCCACTATTTTTATATGACATATGCAAGCTCATTGAGAAAAATTTAAAAAATAACGATAGAAGAGTTGTTGATAAATATGAATGGATGCGTTGCAAATACAATCATATTATTGATAATATTCAAAGAAACATTTTAACTTATGATGGCAACGATTATGAACTTATTGAGCTATACAGTAAGTTATATCGAATTTCTTGAAAGTAGTATTAAATACACACATTCACCACCTCCAACCCTTACCTTACCACAAAACCCACCGTATACTTCGTGACATCCGGTTCGCCGCTGTAGTAGCAGATAAGCACAGAGGAATTACTCATCATAAAACGCCAAAAAACATAAAATTTAAAACAATAAACATAGCAAGATTAAGATATACGCACACGAAAAATTATAAAATTGAGGCAATGACGCTTGCACAAAATGAAAATCTTACTATTGGGATTGCTCTAAATGTTGTAAGAAAGCGGTATAGTATCCACGAAGCAAAGCAACGTATGCGACTTAAAAGAAGAGTAAAGCAAGGTAAGTCAGTTGATGTGTATAATCTTGGCAGAAGACTTCACGGGAGCTACAAATAGGAATAAACCACTTGAGAAAAATATGCTTACATCATTGTATTCAACTGAAACGATAAATAATAATAATTATAATTCTAGTAAATTATAGAAAAACAACTTGCCCCTCTATTCCCAAACATTAAGCATCTCCAGCCCCTGCCGCTCTGCATATCCTACGGTATACTTCGTACCGCCCGGTGCTCCGTTGTAATAACAGATAAGCACAGAGGCGTTATCCACCATATAGCGATTACGTTTGTGGTATGATTTTGTTCCTGCGTGTTCTGCTGTAAATGCTACTTAAAAAGTGAGCCACTTTGAGTGGTTTTGCTCACGAAAA
>CAYJJP010000048.1:0-10820 GCA_964370525.1 uncultured Desulfovibrionaceae bacterium
TGGGAAAGGATGGGGGTCTGGGGGAAGGAAAACACTTTTTGGCGCTAGCAAAAGCGTTTTCCTTCCCCCAGAAAAAGCTGACTAAAGGCAATAGCCACATAATTTTTTATTTAACCAGCGTTTCCTTAATATTTTTATGCTTTTTCATACATACGCAAGTAATTACGATATAATCTCTTGCTAACACGGGTGAATCTATCCATTTCAGACCCTAGTAAAAGTCCTGGGATAAGCGCTCGCACCACGGGCATTTCCAAATCTCGGTGTGTTATATCAACATATGATGGCAAATACCCATGAAGATGCAATATTTCCTCCATGAGTGCCAGATTACGAGTGGGAGATTCCAGGGTATAATCAGGCAAGTCTTCCAAAAATCTTTCTCCAATACCTTTAATGGCCGGGCCTGACTGCGGGCCGTGCGGATACGCATAAGGAACTTCCGTCAGAGCAGCAAGCACAGCCTTTTGCCCTGAAAGTCCGGCACCTGTTGCACGAATCACCCTGCCCTTTTTATCAAGCACAAACGCCTGATAGCACGGAATGCCAAACTCCGTGGTTATATCTAAAAAATGCACATATATACCACGAGATTCATAATCTTCTAGCAAACTTGCAATTCGCTCATCACGCGCTTTTAACACAAAGCAACGGCGACGATCATATGGCATTGTTGCCTCTGCATCACGCTCGATGATTTCCGTAAGCGCTGCAACCTTAGCTTCAGCAAGACTGTTGCCGGAAGCAAGCCCGGTGGAACTTGGCTGCATTAGCAAACTTACTTCATCTAAATTGCTAAAAAGAAATACAAACTGCGCAGGTACAAATATGGTATCATCGCTATTTTCCTTTACGGAAATCGGTGCACAACGTGCCTCTAACCAATAAAGCGGCGCATCATTATAGGGTGCATCCAAGGGAAGAGCGTTTGGGTCAAGTACATTGTGCCCTTGCTGCACAAGTTCACTATAACGTGCATGATACAGCGTAATAGCCCCATCACGATCCAAAATCTTATGCTCTTTGACGCTTGGGTAGGCTGAAGCACGTTCAATCATTTCCATGGCATAAGAAGCTCTGGTCTGAGCCAAGGAAAGGCCACGCCCATAGGTTGTAGCTTCACCCTCAAGAGTAAAATTATTGCGCCCATTTTCTACTTGCGTTTTCAATAACCACGCACGCTGCAAAGCAATAGGCGAAAGCGATGCCTCATGGCGCATTTCAACGCCGTTAAGTACGCCATTTTCTAGCAATAATTGCAAAGCTCGCTGGGCTGTATCTTGCGCTTCTGGTCTAGACCAAGCAATGCCGGGAGTTTCTTGATAACGAATATGTAATTCTTGCAAACTCAGTTGCACATTTTTGTCTAAGCTTTCCATTTCATGCGCTGTATATAAGGGACGTAAATCCTCGTCTTCCATTTCTTCTGGATGCGGCAGTTTTTCATGCTCGGTAATGTTTGCCACAAAAAAACGACTCCACGCGCTGTGCCAATCTCTGTCTTGCTGAGTATTCCAAGCTAAGTATGGTAAGGGCGTGAACTCAGAGTGATTTTCATAAACTTCTGCCATGTCCAGCTCTTGCAATAGTTCAGCATGCAAAGTATGCAAAATGGCGCACTGCGCAAGTAAGGTTTTCACTATGGACTTTTTATTATCCGAACAAGACGTTTCCTCGCACGTTGTCTCCCAAAATCGGCGTAACTCCGCAAGGGATTTCCCCATAAGCGCCTGTAATACTTTTCTGTGCATGAAGTCATCAAGAGGTGCTGCACATAAATAATCCAAACACTGCTCAAGATTCATGGAGGCTGTTGGCTCACAAGAAAAATATCCTGTTGTAGATTCAGTTTGCGTATGCTTGTAAGTATATTCCAAAATTTTTGTATTCATATTTCACCTGTTTAAATTCAATATTGAAACGACATTTATTTAATACATGAATCATGCAAAACACACAAGCTTCATACAAGTAACTGATTTTAAATACAAATTATTTATAATACATTTTATTGCGCTGTTTTTAGCACGAGTTAAGGATACACTGATTAATTTTTTTTTGTGAGGGGGAAGGGGAACTTTTGCGACTACTACGAGTTTTTGGCCAAAAGCTTCCGCGTTGCTCTCGATATCCGTAAGGCTCGTTCCTCGCCTAACGGCTACGCCTTGGCGCCCTTTGGGTCGGCCTTCCCCCCTCACACTCCCCCCTTCCCCTCAAAACGCTTTAATTATTGTAATTTTCAATAAATTAAAAATTACAATTCTCTGTGGATGAAATGAAAATTTGCTTTTTTAATGTTGATTTAATTTGCAAACGAATATAACTTTTTATTTAATCAGCGTTTCCTTAAACAAAAAAATCAATAAAATTTCGCAAAAAATTACCCAAAGCATATTTAATAAAGTTTTTGAAAAGAAAGCTATTTTTTTCGTTGACCTTTATCATCACTAATGATAACGATTATCGAAATGGAGGAATTTCAAGTGAGTCAAGTTAGAATGACAAGGCAACGTGCTATAATTTTGGAAGAGTTGCGAAAAGTAAAAACACACCCTACGGCCGATGAGCTTTACAGCATTGTGCGCAAAAAAATGCCGCGCATAAGCTTGGGAACTGTGTATAGGAATTTAGAATTTTTAGCGGAAACAGGCGAAATTCTTAAACTAGAATCAGCCGGAAATACCAAACGTTTTGATGCTGACACATCTTGGCATCAACACGTGCGGTGCATTGAATGCGGTTGCGTTGGAGATGTTTTACACCCTCAAGAGGCGCCCTCAATAAAGGGCATACATGTAGACGGATTTAACATCACCGGTGCACGCATTGAGTACGATGGCATATGCGCCAGATGCTCCGGTAAAAAGGATAATTAAGAAATTAGTTTTGCTACTTACTTCATAAAGCACCATGCTAGAATTTGTGCACTGTGAATTTTTCCTTGCGTCAATGTTTTTTAGAGCAATATCAGGGATGACGTTTTTTCAACAAGTAATCATAGTCGTCACTGAAAAAGCACATAAAATACTTAAAAGAAATGAGTTATTAACTAAAAAATACAAATAAAAATGCCGAAAATAAGGGCATGAAATGCACTTTTCCTGCATTTTTGTGACGCTAAAACACGATTTTTCTGTGACGATTAACAAAATTTGAGCGCAAGCGAAAATTTTGCGCCACGAAAAATGAGCCGCAATTCACTTGCGGCGGCCCCGAAGGGGCATTTGGAGTGGGCGTGCCTTTCTGAAAAATGCATGAAAATGCGTTTTTCAGCATCGACTAATCATAGATGAGGAGAAACATTATGTCAGAACCAAAAGACATGTGGAGATGTCAAGTCGCCAATTGTGGCTTCGTGTATGACCCAGACCGTGGTGACAAGCGTGGTAAAATTGCTAAGGGCACAAAATTTGAGGAATTACCCGACGACACATGGCGTTGCCCGGTGTGCAAGGCCACAAAAAAAACATTTCAGTGCATGGGCTAATTGCGCATAACTGCTACAAACAAAACTATTTTAAAAACTCCCACTAATCTCATCTTTGAATTAAGGGGAGTTTTTTATGGAAAAAATCTACGTAGTCGATGCTGAAAAACGCATTTTCATGCATTTTTCAGAAAGGCACGCCTACTCCAAATGTCGCTTCGCGCCCGCCGCAAGTGAATTGCGGCTCATTTTTCGTGGCGCAAAATTTTCGCTGGTGCTCAAATTTTGATAGTCGTCACAGAAAAATCGTGTTTTAGCGCCATAAAAATGCCGGAAAAGTGCATTTCATGCCTTTATTTTCGGCATTTTTATTTGTCTGTTTTGACTAAAAAATCTTTTCTTTTAAATCGTTAATATCTTTTTCAGTGACGACTACTTAAAAACAATTGTGTAGAGGTCTTAGCTTTTATGCACAGCTTTTTGCGCTGAGCGTCTGGCAAAAAAAAACTCTACAAGGCCTTACAGGCTTTATAGAGCTTATTATATTCACTTTTGTGGTGCGAGAAAAGAGAGTTGAACTCTTACGCCGTACGGCGCTGGATTCTAAGTCCAGTGCGTCTACCAATTCCGCCATTCTCGCCCACTTATGCGTGCCTAAGCACGACAAGAGTGTTTCTACGCAACTCACACTTCTTTGTCAAGAAATAAAATTTTTTCTTTCGCGAAAGTTTGCAAAAAATTTTTTCCAAAATATCTTTTAAATAATTTAATATTTAATTTTAGTTGTTTATTTATATTTAGCCAATTGCGACAACGTTAAAGCCTTGACCTTTCGAGCAGATTACTCTATGGCAATACATTAAGTTTTAAAGAAATGCGTATTCGCGAGCTAAAAAATCTAAACAACTTTTATTTTTAGCTTATTTCAGTTTTAGGAGTGCCGTGGTGGAAAATAAGGGAAAGCAACAAAAGCAAAAGACCATAAAAATTGCTTCGAAATCACCGCATGTGGGGTATTTTACTTCCATGCTTGAAAGCTTTGCTGCGCGTGATGACTTGAATGAGGTAGTGAAAAATCGTGTAGTCAAAGCGTGCGACATCATGGATGCGGGAATTGCTCTATACCCAAACGATTTTGTCAAAGAACATGAGATAGATGATGTAATCCAAAAACATGCCGGCCTAGACGTGGACGGATTGACAGAGCTTGCCAAGCAACAGACTTTTTCCATAGCCGGACGCATCATGGCTTTACGTTCATTTGGTAAAGCTGCCTTTTTCCATGTGATGGATCAAAGCGGACGCATGCAATGTTATGCCGTTAAAGCAGATATGGGTGACGAAGCATATGCAATATTTAAGAAGTTTGATATTGGCGACATAGTTGGTGTTCAAGGTACGCTTTTTTTAACGCAGACCGGTGAGCTCACGCTCCATTGTACAAGCATTCGTTTACTTTCTCGTTCAATGCGTCAATTACCCGAAAAGTATCACGGCCTTAAAGATATGGAAACTCGCTATAGGCAACGCTATGTCGACTTGCTTGTGACGCCAAAAACCCGTGAAATTTTTCAAAAACGCAGTCAAATTGTACGAGAATTTCGTAACTTTATGGAGTCTGAAGGTTTTTTGGAAGTTGAAACACCAATGATGCAGCCCATTGCTGGCGGTGCAACAGCAAAGCCTTTTATGACGCACCATAATGCTCTTGATATGCAATTATATTTACGCATAGCACCGGAACTCTATCTGAAAAGACTGCTCGTGGGCGGGCTTGAAAAAGTTTTTGAAATCAACAGAAACTTCCGCAACGAAGGTATTTCCACACGCCACAACCCGGAATTTACCATGTGTGAATTTTACTGGGCCTATGCCACATTTGAAGACTTGATGGATCTCACAGAAAAACTGCTGGGACATATTGTACAAAAAGTCTGCGGCGCAACCATTATCAATTATCAAGGGCAGGATATTGACCTCACTCCCGGAACATGGAAGCGTATTTCTTTCCATGATTCGCTTGAAGAAATCGGCGGACATAAGCCTGAATTTTATCAAGATGCGCAAAAAGTTCGTGATTTTGTGCGTAGCCGAGGGGAAAAAGTTGTGGAAAACGAAAGCCTTGGTAAGTTGCAGGCCAAACTCTTTGACTTAGATGTGGAGCCAAAGCTTATACAGCCCACGTTCATATATCACTATCCTACGGATATTTCGCCACTTTCGCGCCGCAATGATAAAAATCCTGACATAACGGATCGTTATGAATTTTTCATCGTGGGCAGAGAACATGGTAATGCTTTTTCTGAGTTGAACGATCCCATGGATCAACGGAGCCGATTTGAAGCGCAAGTGCGTGAAAAAGAAGCAGGTGATGATGAAGCTTGCGCCATGGACGAAGATTATTTGCGCGCTTTAGAATACGCCATGCCCCCTGCTGCCGGCCAAGGCATTGGGATTGACAGGCTGGTCATGCTGCTTACCGACTCAGCATCCATACGCGAAGTTATTCTTTTCCCCTTATTAAAATCAGAGGCTTAATTTCTAAACATGAACAAACCTTTATCTTTCGAACTATTTATAGCTTTTCGATATTTATTTTCGCGTAGCAAACAGACCTTTATTTTTATCATTTCCATAATGTCCATCTTGGGAGTAGCACTTGGAGTTGCTGCTCTTGTGGTGGTACTTGGGGTCTATACCGGATTTTCCACAGACATTCGCGAAAAAATCCTTGGCGCCAATGCCCATGCTTTTGTCATGACCTATGTACCGGGCGCCTTGGACGATACAAAGCCTGTTTTAGATAAAATCATGGCAACGCCCGGGGTAACCAGTGCCACACCCTATATATATACAGAAGTTATGCTTTCCGCACCGGGTGGCGCTAAAGGCCTTGTATTGCGTGGCATTGACCCAGTAAATGCCCCAAAAGTCATTTCTGTATTAAACAAAATGAAGGTTGGCTCCGTTAATGACTTGCTAAGCCCAGAAGTAAAAACAGGCCCTCCGGGAATTATTATAGGAAAAGAGCTGGCTACACTCTTAAGCCTTAACGTTGGCAGCCGAGTATATCTTATGTCAGGATCCGGTCAAACCTCAACAGCCGGATTTACTCCAAAAATCCGTCCCTTTGTGGTGGTGGGAGTCTTTGAAACAGGTATGTTTAATTATGACAGCGTCTTGGGATTTGTCACCTTAGATGCAGCACGATCTGTACTTGGCCTTCCGGAAAATCGCGTTTCGGGCATTGAGTTTGGGGTAGATGATGTATACAAAGCTGATGTGATTTCCCAAGCTGTTAACGAAAAACTGGGTTCCCCCTTGTATGTTCGGCATTGGATGGAAATGAATGCCAATCTTTTTGCCGCCTTAGAGCTAGAAAAAATAGGTATGTTTATTTTGCTCACCATGGTGGTGCTCATCGGTTCATTTTCCATTGTCACCACATTAGTCATGTTGGTCATGGAAAAAACTCGTGATATAGCAATTCTCATGTCCATGGGCGCAACGCGAGGTATGATACGACGAATTTTTATGCTTCAAGGCACCATTATTGGCTTTTTTGGCACAATTCTTGGTTATATTTTGGGCATAGGCGTTGCGATTTTGCTTAAAAAATATAAATTCATAGAACTACCTAAGGGCGTGTATACTATGGATTATTTGCCCATCATTCTTACATGGGAGGATTCACTCATTGTGGGCGCAGCTGCCATGCTTTTATGCTTTTTGGCAACTATCTATCCAGCTCGCCAAGCAGCACGACTAGAGCCGGCGGAGGCTTTACGTTATGAATAAAAAAATTTTATATAAATTAGAAAATGTAGAAAAAACAATTTTAGAGTCTACAAAAACTCTAGAAATTTTCAAGAATATCAATCTGATAATCCATAGCGGCGAAGCGATTTCCATCGTAGGAACATCGGGTACGGGCAAATCTACCCTCTTGCATCTTATGGGACTTCTTGATATTCCTACTAGTGGCAAGGTAGTTTTTGACGGACAAGACGTGCAAAAACTCCATGCTGACGACAAAGCACGGGTACGGAACTCTTCCATCGGCTTTGTTTTTCAATTCCACCATCTCTTACCAGAATTTACCACGGTGGAAAATGTTGCAATGCAAGCCATTATTGCAGGCATGCCACGGCGCGAAGCCATGGAAAAAGCAATTGACGTTCTTAAACGAGTAGGACTTGGCGAACGCTTGCAACATAGAGTTACGACATTATCCGGTGGCGAAAGACAACGTGCCGCCATAGCAAGAGCTGTACTAATGCAGCCGCAAGTGTTACTGGCTGACGAACCCACAGGCAACCTTGATGAAAAGTCTGGGGCAAGTGTTGAAGAGTTGCTCTTGGAGCTTAACCGTGAACTGGGTATGACATTAATTGTTGTTACCCATAATAATAAATTGGCAGCGAGCATGGGGCGTACCCTTGAGCTTAGGACGGGAGAATTACATGAAAAAACTGATATTTAAGTGTGGACTTGTTATAGCCTTTTTTGTAATTGGTTATGCACACAATGCCTTTGCTGCTGGCAAAGTGCTTATATTGCCATATCAAGTCAACGGTGACGAAAGCAAAGCAGGTTTGCGACAAGATGTTCCAAGCCTTGTGAGTGAAAGATTACAAAGACAAGGATTAACGGTAATTTCACCTTCTGAAACCTCATCCTTGCTCGCCGGACAAAATGTGGACAATGTGGACATTGCCACAGCACGTCGACTGGGCGAAGCTGCCGGTGCAAGCACTGTAGTTTATGGTGTTTTTAACCAACTTGGTGACGGATTCACCCTAGATTCTCGCATCGTGCAAGTAGCAGGATCACTAACTCCGGCTGTTGTCACTTTATCAAAGCAAAACATGCTGGAACTTGCCGGAGCAACCGACGAACTTGCAGCCAGAGTTACCGGAAATCCGCTTCCTAGCTCCTCGCAAATATTATACCAAACACCTCCGGCTCAAAATCAAGCACCATTGCCAAGAGCTGAGCCTGAACTTGCCGCCGCACCAGCTGCCCCCGTTCACATTCCAAAGGGAGCACTCCAAGATGTTCGTGTGCTCGGCTTGCGAGTAATGGACCCTGAAGCTGTGCTCATGCGTCTGAATTTACGCAAGGGTGATTTTGCCACTGAGGCAACCATTAACGACGAAGTCAAGCGCATTTGGGATATGGGATATTTTAGTGACGTAAGCGCACGTATACACGCCGGCCCTACCCTTGTATTTTCTGTGGTAGAAAAGCCACGCATTAGCGATATTGAAGTCAACGGTACCGATGAGCTTGACAGCGATGATATTATAGCCGCCATGGGCACGAAAACCGGTACGGTGCTCAATGATAGAACTCTATCAGAAGACATAGTTAAAATTAAAAATCTTTACAGTGCAGAAGGTTACCATAACGCACAAATTTCGCACAGAGTTGTTGCTCAGCAAGGCGGAGCGGGCGCACGGCTCATTCTCGATATTGCTGAAGGCAACGAACTCTATATATCAGAAGTAAAAATCAACGGACTTAAGGAACTAGACCAAGGTGACATTGAAGAGTACATGGCTCTTAGGCCACGCACCTTACTTTCATTTTTCACAGGTACCGGCGTCTTAGAAGAAGAACATCTTGATCGTGACACCAGCGCCATTGCAGCTTTTGGATTAAATGAAGGCTTTGTAGACATACAAGTAGCCGCTCCTGAAGTACAAATTAACGACGATGGTATTGTAGTTGTCTTCAACGTAGACGAAGGACGCCGCTATAAAGTGAAGGACGTCAAATTTGGCGGACAACTCATTGATGATGAAGAAAAACTTCTTGCCATTGTAGACATGGATGAGCGCATAAAAGATGGCGAGTATTTCTCATTCGAAACCATGCAAGAAGACGTAAAAAAGATTAAAGAATACTATGGAAATCAAGGCTATGCTTTTGCAGAAGTAGAGCCAAAGCTGAACCGTGACACCGAAGGCAATGCCTTGGTAACCATCGGCTACTTTGTGGATAAAAAACAAAAAGTATACATTCGCCGTGTTGTGCTTGAAGGCAACGCAAGAACTCGCGACAACGTCTTGTTGCGTGAAATGCGCATTGCTGACGGTGATATGTATCACGGCGCAAAGATGCGTAGATCCACAGAACGCTTGAAAAGACTTGGATATTTTTCCGCTGTTGACATAGAACTTGTACCGACAGAAGTAACCGAAGAAGTTGACTTAAAAATTAAAGTTAAAGAACAAAATACCGGTTCTATCATGATGGGTATTGGATATTCGACTTATTACAGCGTTGGTGTGTCGGCCTCTATCCAAGAACGCAACCTTTTCGGTCGTGGATATTGGCTGCAAATACAAGGCTTTACTTCGACAGAAAGAACATCGGGAACTATTTCCTTCACCAACCCACGTCTTTTTGACACAGAATTGCTCCTTGGAAATGATTTCTACTACACTTATGACAATTGGGATGATTTCACCAAAACAACACTTGGTAACAACATTCGTTTTGCTTATCCTCTAGGTGAGTACACATCCATAAGCCTTGGTTATCGTCTTGAGCGTTATACCTTGGATGATATGGGCGATTACGCTGCCCCTTCCATCAAAGAATATGAGGGTGTAAACTGGACAAGTGCTCTTATGGCGCGCATTGTGCGTGACACCACCGATGATCGTTCACGCCCCACCAAGGGTACCATTACGCGCCTTTCGCTTGAATATGGTGGTAACTTCTTAGGCGGTACAGACAACTTTGTTAAGGCCATGATAGACTGGCAAGGCTTCCACGCTCTTGATAAAGCAGGAGACCATGTATTGCGCTTGCGCACTCGCCTTGGCGGTGTATTCCAAAATACAGACAGAATCATTCCGGTGTTTGAGCGCTTCTATATAGGCGGTATCGATACCATTCGCGGATTTGATTATTCTGACATTTCTCCCAAGGACCCAGACTTTGGCGACACCATTGGTGGTGACAGAATGGGCGTTGCAAACCTTGAATACTCTTGGACTTTCCAAAAAGATTTAGGGCTTGCCATAGTACCGTTTATTGATGCTGGTTTTAACATCGACTCCGAGTCCATGGATTTATATGACCACATCGTTGCCACCGCCGGGCTTGAACTGCGCTGGCGTTCACCCATGGGTGATTTACGCATTGCCTACGGTATACCTTTAACCAAGGACTACTCGGGCAAAAGACGCCACGGTCGCTTTGAGTTTACCATGGGTCATCAATTCTAAGGAAACACTGATTAATTATTTTCTTGAGGGTGGAAGGGGAACTTTTCCCAAAGCCAAAAAAGCTTCCCCGTCCCCCCTCAAACTCCCCCCCTCCCCTCAAAACGCTTTTATTACTGAGAATTTCAATAAGTTGAAATTCTCAATCTAATCAA
>CAYJJP010000049.1:0-10573 GCA_964370525.1 uncultured Desulfovibrionaceae bacterium
ACAAGATTGCGAACCGCATGCTTAAAAACTTCTCGCCCTTGCATATGCAAAAAGAACTCATCTTGGATAGAATCGCCCATGGCATAAGCTTGCTTAGTGCCGCCGCCAATGGTGATGAGATTCCACAAATTTCCGTCTGTGTGACAAGCAACGCTATGCACTTTGGCCAATGCATTATCGGGTGTGGAGCGCAAAACCATAGCACCTGCACCGTCACCGAAAAGAACGCAAGTTGCACGATCTTGAAAATTAATACGGCGAGTGAGAGCTTCAGCGCATACCAACAAAATCACAGCATCTTTCTGCGTGGTTAAGATAGATTCGCACAGCGACAGGCCATACAAAAAACCGGAGCAGGCAGCATTAAAATCAAAAGCCATGACCGTTCCACAGCCAAGGCTTTGAGCTACAATGCTTGCAGTTGAAGGACACATATATTCGGGGGTGCAGGTAGCCACAATCACGTGAGTGATGTCTTGCGGTGCGAGTTTTGCCTCGGCAAGTGCATTTTGAGCTGCTCTAACACCAAGATCCGAACCACTTTCGTCAGGTGAAAGAATATGGCGATTCTTTATGCCCGTGCGCGTAGTAATCCACTCATCATTCGTATCAACAATCTGACTTAAATCTTCGTTGGTTAAGATTCGCTCAGGCACATGCATCCCAAGCCCATGCATATAGCAAGTGGTGTTTTTCTTTGTTTCCGTCATCAACTATGTCTCTTTAAGTTGTTATTTCAGCTAGAAAGCTATAAAGCTTTTCCGAAACGAGTCAGCTCTTCATTGGTTAAAATGGCTTGCGCTAAATGCTTATTGGTTTCTTTGCGCACAAAAACCCCTCCCATCTTCACAGCATTACAGATAGCTTTTACACTCGACTTGCCATGACACACTAAGATCAGACCTTGTAAGCCAAGCAAGGGGGCTCCACCATACTCTGCATAATCCACAGTTTCTTTGAACTTTTTATACGCACTTTTGGAAAGCAATGCCCCAAGAGCCGGCCAAAAACCGGCGTGCAAATATTTTTTTAAAATACGAATAAGAGACATGGAAAGTCCCTCACTCGTTTTCAAAACAACATTACCCAAGAAACCATCGCAAATAACCACATGCACATCACCGGTGAAAAGATCTCTCCCTTCGCAATTACCGGCAAAATTCAAATTCTGTGCCATTTTTAATAGCTCGTAAGCTTCTTTAACCTGAGTATTGCCCTTCCCTTCTTCTTCGCCAATACTGAGCAGGCTAACAGCTGGCGCTTGATATTCAACAATATCACGCGCAAAAGCGTTACCCATCAAACCAAACTGAAAAAGATGATAAGGTTTACAGTCCACATTTGCACCCACATCCAAAATAACAAGCGGTTTTTTTTCAGTGGGCAAAAGTGTTGTTAAAGCTGGCCTTTCAACGCCCGGAATGCGCCCTACTATGAACATGCCACAGGCCACAGTAGCTCCGGAATGCCCCGCACTGACAACAGCATGAGCACCCCCATCACGCACCAAACGACAAGCCACTTGGATGGATGCGTCTTTTTTGCGACGCAAAACATCCGATGGTTTTTCATTCATATGAACCACATCACTGGCAGGAACTATGTCATAACTAGCACCATGCAAATCCAAACGCTCTACCTCTGACTGTATTTTAGTTGCATCTCCAACTAAAAGTACCGTCAAATCATAGAGCTTTGAAGCAGTAATGGCACCAGGAACAACAACGGAAGGGCCAAAGTCACCTCCCATGGCATCCACGGCAATGATGGGACGATTATCCATTAATCTTTATCGTTAGCTGTGGCAATAACCTTGCGCCCTTTATACATGCCGCAACTGGCACACACAGAGTGAGGTACGGTAGGTTCGCCACAATGACAATAAATTACTGTTGGAATAGCCACACGATCGTGTGAACGACGCATCCCTTTTCTAGAACGTGATTTTTTGTTTTGTTGAACAGCCATGGTATTCTCCTTTTATGAAGCAAAATTACTTCGAAGTAATCTTAAGATTACGCAACACAGCAAGACGCGGGTCTCCTTGGTCTTGAGTGCAAGCGCATACGCTTTCGTTTAAGTTTATGCCACAAGTTGGGCAAAGCCCTTGGCAATTATCTTGACACAGAGGGCGCATGGGCAAAGCGAGCATAAGCTCTTCCCAGCACAAGGCTCCCATATCAAGATATGGAATATTTTTATCTAGCACTACGCGGCTTTCGCTGTCGGCCAATGCGTCTTCAAAATCTTCACCGTCGTCGTCGCTTCCGTCTTCAAAGTCGATGGACTCACCGGGGATGGACTCAAAAGCATCAATGCTATGATTTATTTCAAATTCAGTAACTTCAGCACACAAATCACAAGCAAGAGCAACCCTGCCCGTTAATTTACCACGCACAAGGATTCCGCCTTGCAAGGGCGTAGCTAAAACCTTAACACAAAGAGGCTCTACAATCTTGCAGTCTATGTGCAAATCCTGTATTGGTTTAGTCCATACATTTTCATCGCTTACCACAAGTTCTCTACCGTGTGCCGGAATATCACCTACTGCAATGTGAAATGGATTCATACGCTTTTCTCATTTTTTTCACAATACATACAAAATATATTTAACGTTACAGCCATTATTTTCTTTTCGCCAAGCGCAAGCAGCAGCCAAAACTAATTACTCTTATATTTCAGCAGCTTTTTATAAAATTCACATTATTACCGCTACCGTACGCCAAATATTTGTGAATTCATTGCGAACTGTGCTTTTACATGCCCATATGCTTATCTGTCAAGATGTCATGCCTTGTTTTTTGCAATTTTACGCTTATAATTTATGGGAGCAACCTAAATTCTAGTACCAAATTATAGTTTTCTGGAAAAAACTTTATCCATAACACGCTATATTTTTTTTAGATTTCATCCATAAAAAAATTTTTCATACACGCATAAAAATTATCACAAAATTACTAAAAAAACGATTTACACCGCAAAGAGCAACATTACGGCCATGCCCACAAAAATACACGCTGTGGCACGATTCATATAAATTTGATAACGTGGTGAATTATTAAACCAGTTTGCAAGCTGACCTCCCAAAAGAGCGACAGACGCAAAGACCACAAAAGCCGAAACAATAAATAATCCGCCTAGCATAAGCATTTGCACTGACACCGATCCCTGCTCAGGGTTCACAAATTGCGGCAAAAGTGCAAGGAAAAATATGGTCACTTTGGGATTGGTGATATTCATTATAATCCCTCGCTTATAAAGCGCAAAATAACCAATGAAATGCCCTTTGCCAAGCTCAGCCTTACCGGCTACGCTTTTAATACACAACCAAGCAAGATACAATAAATACAGTGCCCCAATAATTTTTACGGCCAAAAATGCTGCGGGTGAAGTTTGAAAAATCACCGCAACTCCAAGCGATACCGCCAAGGTATGCCCGATAATTCCGGTCATAAGCCCTAGCGTTGTAAAAATTCCGGCGCGAGCGCCATAAAGGGCTGATTGCGTAAGCACAAAAATATTGTCCGGCCCCGGCGAAAGCGCCAAAAGTAATGCAGTGGCGCAAAAAGCAGATATTATTTCAAATGATAGCATGTTGACTCTTTAATTTATTGCAACTTTGTTAACTTGCAAGCTCGTTCGCTTTCGCATAGCCTTGCAGTGCAGTTATTTTCTTATTTCGAGGAAGCTTACGAACAACATCCTCTAATTTTTGAGCGGAAGAGCGTCCTTCGCAAGCCGCATAGGTGCAAAGATGCACGGGTCTGCGCGCACGGGTATATTTTGCACCGCCGGGCTTAAGTCCATTATGTTCCGATAAACGCCGCTGGATATCCGTAGTAACACCACAATAAAGCGTACCATCGGCACAACGTAACAAATAGACAAACCACGTATTCACAGCAACAACACCAATTGCGCCCAAAAATAACTATTTCACATCAATATAAATTGTTTGCACATCCAGTGCATTATGTTGTCCAACGCCACCTCAACCATCACCCACCAGCAAGCCGGTACTGATATTTAAAGCATATTTTCCTGTTTTATAGAAAGTTACTCGCATATTGGGGTAAATTCCAACATAGGAGTAATCAGATTCCGGATTAGTCTTGCTGGTGACTTTCACGCTGATGGCTTTACCCAAAGCAAAATCTTTCGGAACGATGGACGATTTTATAAGCACGGTTTCGTTTACACGTGCCATATGAGGATACGTCAAATGAACACGAATAATGCCACCTGCTCCACCTGCTCCACTCAGCTCAGCCGGCATGTCTTGCGCGCGCATGGGACTTGGATTTGCCAAAGCGCACACAAAAGCGATTGCCAAAATTATAATTTTTTTCATTTTCATCCTTGCTTCTTCATCAAAAGCATAATTCATACATATATTTCAACTACTCAGTCATGGGAACTGCCACCGGAGGATTTTCATCGACGATGGTTCCTGTATTTTGTTCAGCGGGCGCCGGTTGCGTACTTGCCGGATTAGCAGGATTTGCCGGATTTTGCTCAACAGGAACCACCGGGGCGACCGGTACAGCTTGCGAACCGGCGGTATCATGCGTTTCCGGTATAGTCACCGGTGTCGAATTTATGGCCGGAGCTTCTTGCTTTACCGGCTCAACTTCCTTAACAGCAGCCGTAGGCAAGGATACTTTAGGCATACCGAAAAAGTCCGGTACCGGTATAAGACCATTACCCTTTTGGTGATACTTGGTATAATGCCCCACCAAGGACGGAGCGACGAAAAGCACTACTGGTTGCACTACCAAAACGCTAAAGAGAGCCACAACAAGCAAGGCGCCGTGCGGTTGCGTGCGCTTTGTAAAGCGTATCAAAACCAAGGACGCAATGATAAATAGTGCCGAGAAAATGGGCATACCATAAACATTTTTTAATGCTTCGGCCAATTGCGCCGAAACGTATGGAGTCCAATACTCAGCTGTAGCCGGAATGCTGACAACTGTAGCGGCAATACCCGCCACAAGTAAGAAAATTGCAAAGACAAGGAAGAAGAGATTGCTTCCTCTTGGTCCGAAATTACAAATAGTTTTTCCAAGAATAAGTCCAAAAATGGGAAGTAGAGGCAATGCCGCAAGAGGCGCATCATTTTTCTGTAAAACTAGAATAACAAGACCCACTATGGCTGAAAGATACAACCAAGTCGGCCCGGAATTGGTTGTCCTAGAAGCCTTTAAATTGCTGAGTGTATTTTTTAAGATAGTGAACCAAGGCGAAAAGAGCGGCACAAAAATCCAAGGGATAAGTCCGCAAGCCAAAATAACTAATGTCCACCAAGGCATGGGTAAAGGCCAGTAAGGCGGCATGAAAGGATTTATGGAATCTTTCATAATACTGTCAAGGACGTTGGCATGTTGGCTGATAAGAATAACAAGTACAAGCCACACAGCAAAACACAAGACTAAAAAGCCAAAACCCACCACGGCATCTAATTTGTGCGCTCTGTGTATGTCAAGACGCCAAAAAATAAGCACTATGCTGACAATTAAACTTACCCACAGCGGAAGAAATCCTCCGGTCAGTACGCTGAGGGCTAAGAAAACAAAACCAAAAATAAAGGCAAAGGGCGCAGATTCGCGTGTCCAGCCTCTGTATAATAGCCCAAGAGCAAGACAAAAAAAGCTCATGGTCAAAACTTCAGGCTGTGCCATATGTAGGAAAATCACAAACAATGGACAGGATAAAAGCACAAGAACCGAAGCAAAGGCGCCGTTTCTATTCAGCTTTAAACACGCCCCCATAATATATACGCTAAATATGGCAATAAAAGCAGTTATGGCAGAAAGAACAGGCAGAAACAGCGTTTCGGGCATTGGGATAAGATCGACTAAAGTCATCAACCAATAATATCCGGGGTAGGCAATGCCGAATGTGTCCGTAACCGGTGGCAATAACCATTGCTTTGTTTGTTTAACCGTTTCAAAAAGCTCTAAATGTTGCAGCTCCGAAGGGAAGTAGGTAGACGGAAACAATACGCTGGTTGCCGTATGAAATATAAATATAAAAAGCAAATAAATAGGAGCAAACTTTGCCATGTGATCAAACATTTTTCCGGCGAAACTACGCTCAATCACCTCTTGCGCACCCTTTTGCTCGGAGCTTTCCTGTGTGTCGCTTACGTTTTCTTGAGCCGGTGAAGCTTGCTGATCAGATGTAGGGGGAGGTGTAGCCGTTGGCGGAACATTTATTGATTGCCTCGATGGCGAACTCATCGGCCGAGATGGAGCCGCTTGCACGTTCAAGGGTGCAGTGCTGTCCCTACCGGCAAAACTAATGGGTTCCGGCGCTTTTTCTTGCCAATTGTCTTGTGCATCGGCGTGTACTTCTTGTGCATCTGCCTGTGCGTTTATCGGAGTATTTGGCTGTGCATTTGCCTGTACATCTGGCTGGGCATTAATCTGTGTATTTACTTGAGCGGTTGCCTGCGTATATGCTTGCTCACCCCCTTGACCTGCAAGAGTGGGAGAAATACCTTCTACGTCTGAACTTGCAGGCGTTTCAATGTGTACCTTGGGTGCCGTAGGCCCGGTGGGATAACTCCCTTTAGGAATAAGTGTGGCGTCAATCGTAGAGCCGGTAGGGTAACTCCCCCTAGGAATAAGTGAGGCATCAAAAGCCGTTATATTTCGATCATAGATTGTACTCGGTTGCGTAGCTTCTTTGTCGCTCTGCGTAGCAACATCTTGCTCTTGTTCGGCAATATCTTTTTTTTCATCTGTCATAATTTCCTCCGAAAAAGAATATATTTCTATGGATTATTTCTTTTCTAAACTTTTAACTTCGTTCCAAAGTTCATCCTTGGCATCAAGGTCAAGACTTGCAAAATCAAGATTTCTTTCATGCGCAAGCTTTTCCATAGCCGCAAAACGACGTAAAAAACGCTCTGTACTATGGTCAAGAGCCTCATTGGCCTTAATGCCCTTACGCCTGCCAAGCTCTACCAGCGTAAAAATCATATCGCCAAGCTCATGGCTTTGCGCTTCTTTATCATCACCTTGCGCAACGTCAATCCATTCAAGCCATTCAGCTTCGACTTGCTGCTCAACTTCCTGCTCTTCAGGCCAAGTAAAATCAAAGCGAGCGGCCTTTGAATGTATGCGATACGCCTTAACAAGCGGAGGCAAACCCTTTGGCAGCGAGTGAAAAACACCCTTTGGCGCAGCACCTTCTTGCTCGGCGTCGTCTTTTTTTTCTGCTTTTTTTATTTCTTCCCATGCTCTTAGCTGGGCATCGCTACTTTCAAATGTCGTATCGGAAAATACATGTGGATGTCGGCGAATCATTTTTTCAGCGTTCATATTAAACACATTATCTAAAGAAAATTCACCTTTTTGCTCATAAAGCTTGGTTATAAAAAGCAATAAGAAAGCAACATCGCCAAGTTCTTCGCAGACTTCTTTGCTATTGTTTTTGCTATTTCCTTTGCGAATAGTTTCGGCCAGTTGTTGGCTTTTTTGACTAAGAACTTCACATGCAAAGGTTTTATCTTTCAATATTGCATCGATAAGCTCATGGCTTTCTTCCACAACGTAGTCAGCTAAGGTTTCGGGGGTTTGGACTTTGTCCCATGGGCAACCGTTTGGCCCAATGATGGTGTCGATAACAGACTGTAAATGTTCTAAACTTTTCATTATTTGCCTTTAAAAGCTAAAATTAAAAAAATCATTGGGGATATAGGCACGGACACTTTCAACAAAATTTGTCATATAGGGCAAAAATAAAGAGTTTTTCAAAAATTCTGCATTGCCAAAAAAATGCTGAGTCACAAGCACTACCACACTGCAAAGTAATATGGATTTACCAAAACCCAGCACAAAACCGGCTAATTTGTCTGCCCACGGGAGCATGGCAAGATTGAGCAGACCTTGCATGAGAATGGCCAAAAAGCTTGTAACGAAATTTACGCCCAAAAATATGACAAAGTATGCTGCAATAGTTCGCCAAGTTTCATTACTAATAAAAGTAAAGTAGGGGCTTATAGTGGGGTAATAGGTATAAGCCAGCCAAATCCCGCCGATCAGTCCGACAAGGCTGAAAGCCTCTTTACAAAATCCGCGAATCAAACCCGACACGCAAAAATAGACAAAAATTACCACTATAAAAATATCAAAAAAGCTTGTACTCATGCCTTTCTCCTTACTAGTATGCGTACCCTTTAGCAGAAGTTTTCCAATAAGACAAGAATTTGCCTGAGCATTTATCCGTGTAATGCTAAATCTTTTTTGTTAATCACTTAAAGCTTTTGATGTTTATTCGTAAAAATTCACAGTTTTATTTAAAATTATTTTCTTGACAAAAGCCATTATTTTGCAAAATGTCTACAGCAATATTGTTGTGTAGCTACTAATAGCTAATATTTGCACACAGGGAGCTTATATGTCTAAAATTATTGTTATTGGTGGAGGCCCCGGCGGCTATACAGCCGCCTTTGCCGCTGCAAAGGCCGGCCTTGATGTCACCCTAATCGAAAAACATCGCCTTGGCGGTACCTGCCTTAACACAGGTTGCGTGCCCACAAAAACCCTCAAAGCCAGCGCCGAAGCACTGGAAACTGCTCAAAATTTGCAAGCATACGGCATACAAAATTCTGGCTCAAGCACCGTGGATATGCCCGCTGTCTTGGCACGCAAAAATAAAGTTATCGACACCTTAATTGGAGGCCTGACTAAAAGCTGCGCACGTCTTAAAATCACCTATTATAATGGTGTTGCCACTATTTTGAATGCCCATGAGGTACAGGTAAAAACGCAAGAAGAAGAACTAACCTTGCAATGTGACACAATAATTATTGCCACCGGCTCTACAGTTCGTGAGCTTCCTTCCTTGCCTTTCGACGGTAAATATATCATCGACAGCCCCGACATTCTTGAGCGTGAAAATTTACCCAAGAAAATGATCGTTGTGGGCGGTGGCGTTGTCGGATGCGAAATGGCTTTTATTTACAAAGCTTTCGGCGTGGATGTCACCGTGGTTGAAGGCCAAAAAAGACTGCTGCCCATCCCCGGCGTTGATAATGACATAAGCACCCTTATTCAACGTGAAATGAAGAAAAATCGTATTGCCATGCATCTTGGTAGCACCCTCGCCGGAGTGCGTGTGGAAGATGGCAAAGTTTACGGCACTATTGAACCCTTGACCATGCCAGGAACGGAGCCAGATCCCAAGGGCAAAACATTGGCTGTGGAATGCGATGCCGTGCTTGTCACTGTGGGTCGTAGTCCGGACACTGCCGCACTTGGCCTTAACAATGTGGACGTTAAGACCGACGCACAAGGCTGGATAGAAGTAGACGATCATTTGCGCACTTCTGTGCCCAATATTTACGCCATCGGTGATATAATCGGCCCGCAACGCATTATGCTGGCGCACATGGCATCAGCTGAAGGCATACATGCAGTTCGCCATATCTTGGCAGAAGATAAAGCAAACTTAGCACCCATGGACTACTCCGTGGTACCTTCGGCTATTTTCACTTCACCGGAAGTGGGCTGTGTGGGGCTTAGCGAAGAGCAAGCCAAGGAACAAGGCATAAATACTAAGTGCGCCACATTCTTAATGCGTGAATTGGGCAAAGCTCAAGCCTCAGGACACCTCGCCGGCATTATCAAGCTCGTAGCCGATGCCGACAGCGGTCGCTTGCTGGGCGCACACATAGCCGGTGAAAATGGTTCGGATCTTATAGCTGAAGCCGCATTATGCATGCGCATGGGCGGAACAATACAAGATATTTCCAATACCATTCATGCACACCCGACCCTTGCCGAAGGCATATTTGAAGCGGCGTGTGAACTGTATACACCTGAATTTTAGTATAAACATCATTAAAAAGCCGAATAAGCTATGACACTTATTCGGCTTTTTAATAAAGCATTACTAAAAACAAAAAATATCTTCAGCAATACCAATTATTTTACATTAATAATGTTCTATAAGGCTGCTCAAAAATCTTCCCAATACACCATAAGTCCAATTCGGAGGATTTTTAACATTTGGGTTCACTATTACATCGATGGCATTGGGCAAAAGACTTTCAGTCGCTCCTGAGACAAAACCCGGACGTAATATGATAATAAAGTATTCATTCTCAGCCGTTACGGCATTTATGCGCGCAGCTTCCATATCAAGTTCATCAAAGGCTTGATCCTTAGTTCTACTGCCGGTAATTTTAGCTGTACCCTTGTAAATCAGCTTATCATTCCGCTTTATTGTAAATGGAAATACAAATCCACCGGCACTTTCGGAATAACTCGCTTCGTTTGTTTCGAAGCTAACAGCTCGTTTCTTATCAACAAAACTATCATTCCAAACATCTTGGATGGTATACCCATCTGCATGAGCAGGCAAGGCCATAAAAAAGCACATAGCCAAAATCGTTAAACACTGAAAGCATTTTTTCATAATCTACCCCTAAAAGTAAAACAATATTATTTTGTTCCAAAAATCCTATCACCCGCATCGCCTAGTCCGGGAATTATATAGCCTTGGTCATTAAGTTTTTCGTCAATGGCGCAGGTAAATAGTTTTACATCAGAATGTGCCTTCTGTA
>CAYJJP010000050.1:0-10507 GCA_964370525.1 uncultured Desulfovibrionaceae bacterium
GGGAGGGGAAAACTTTTTGGCGCTAGCAAAAGTTTTCCCCTCCCCTGCAAAAAAGTTAATTAGTCGATGCTGAAAAACGTATTTTCATGCATTTTTCAGAAAGGCACGCTAAAAGGTGCTAGGGTAAGCGTACTTTACTGATTGTAGGGATGCACCAATCTCTGCCAAAAGCTGTGGAAGAAATTTGTAGAGCTATGGGTGACTGGTTTCTTTTGAATTCTGCCTTACATATTCCTTTAAACACCCGTTCATTTTCAGCTTGTGCTTCTGAAGATTCTTCATTTGTACTATGCTGCGGAGAAAGTTTTGCTGTGAGGATGTGTTCCATGCTGGCATCAAGTTCTGCATAGGGAGGTAAGCTGTCGCTATCTTTTTGGTTGGGGCGAAGTTCAGCTGTTGGGGGACGATCAATAATGCCTTGAGGTATGCGGTGTTGTGGGAAGGCTTTATTATACCAGTTGGTTAATGTATAAAGTTGTGTTTTTGGGATATCACCGAGGATGCTTAGTGCGCCCACAGCATCACCGTATAGAGTGCAATAACCCATGGCGGCTTCGGATTTATTGCCTGTATTGAGGACTAGGGCTTGCATGCGGTTGGCGAGTGCCATGAGTAAAGTTCCGCGTATTCTTGATTGAATATTTTCAAGGGTCACATCATTTTGTGGCGCCGGATTTTTTTCAAAAATGTCGGTGAGGGTTTGTGTATAGCTTTGCATGAGCGGTTCGATGTTGATGGTTTGGAGCGAAATGCCAAGATTATCAGCTAAGGCTTTGGAAAATTGAATGGAATCTTCTGATGTGTGCGGTGAAGGTAGGCTGACTCCATAAACATTTTTTCGACCGAAAGCTTGCACAGCTATGGCAGCCACGACGGCTGAATCAAGTCCGCCGGAAATGCCCACGAGCACTTTTTCTGCTCCGCATTTGTGCACATAGTCACGAGTACCAAGCACAAGAGCCTTAAAATATTCTTCTTCAGCTTCGGGTGTAGGCATGATGTATGTTTCATTGGCAACGGCTGTGTCAAGGGTGACAACATCTTCTTCAAAGGCATAACCGCGTGCCAGCATGGTGCCTGTGGGGTCAAAGGCAAGGCTTTGCCCGGCAAAAATAGTGCCGTCATTACCACCAACCATATTGGTGGAAAAAACATGAATATGATGGCGTGCAGCCACTTGTGAGAGGGTATTTTCGCGATTTTTTTGCGCATCCATAGAATAAGAGCTTGCCGCCATATGGACGATGGCATCAATTCCGGCAGCTATGAGTTCTTTGAGGGGATTTTGTGCATTGGTATTTTGCATTCTCCAAAAAGCTGGAGTATTGTTGTCACAAAGTACCACGCCCAAACGCCAGCCGGAAATGGTCAGTAATCCGCAGGAAGTGCCACTTTCAAAATAAGGTGAGGTATTGCTCAAAATTTTATTGGAAACGATGGAGATTTCTCCATTGTGCAAAAGTACCGCAGCATTGGTAAGCCTGTCACCTGAAGGCATGGGAGCACCCACAAGTACGGCAGGGCCATTTTTCAGCTTTTTTGCCATGGAGTGCAGCACCTTTTGACAACCTTCCACAAATCCAGAAGAAAAAAGTAGCTTTTGTGGGTTCACGCCGCAAAGGGCAAGTTCGGGGGTGACGCACAAACCTACGCGCGATGCGCTGGCATTATTGACTGCGCGTAAAATTATTTCAGCATTGCCGACAATGTCGCCGCTAGTGGTATTGCATTGGATGAGAGCTACTTTCATAATGTTTCCTATTCTTTATATATATGGGTACAAGGGGGCGCCCTTAACACCAAGGGCTTCTACTTTCTTTATTGTTTGTGGATCTTCTTCAAGCGGCGGTGCTTGATAGGCTTTGAGGCGCGCATCTATAATGAGTGGTGCTTCACAAGCCCAATGTTTTTGCGCCGTTTGAGCGTTAACGCCATAAATATCCACCGCCGGGTCTGATCGCGTAAAGACTACCCATAAGAAATTATTCCAACTTTGGCAAGTAAACTTCGCATCGTCCACCACCACCAAGAGGGGGAAATTATTTCTTTGAGTTAAATATTGTAGGGCTTTAGCCAATTTTTCCATATGTGTATCGCTTTTACCGCGTTCACGCTGCCCCCTCTCGTCTTTAGGCCCTTTAACCACAAGGATTCCGGGTGCAAAAAGTGTTATGTCTTCAAAGTCTTGCGGTAAAGGTATCGTGCTTGGCAGTTCTATGCCCAATTTGCGACAAGGCGTACCGGCCACAGCCCAAATGAGCTTGGAACCGGCGTTTAGGCCACTACCCGAATAGTCGAGCGTGTCTGTGGTGGTCTTGGTAATAAAGTGCAAATCTCGTGAAAAGTCTGTTCTTTCAAGGACATGGGAAAAATATTTACGCATATCGTGCGTGTTCAGAGCTAGGTCGTCTTCTTTTGCCGTTATAAAACAGTATTTTGCCAATGCTGTTTGCGTATTGCCCAATATATTACACGCTAAGGTAATAAGCTCTTGGGGGCGCCGCTCTTTGGCATAAGGCGTGTAACGCTCGCTGCCAATGGCCAGCAATAAGGGGTGGACACCGGCAGCATCAACTGCATGAACTTCGTGGACACCGGCAAAAACTTGTGGCACCAGCGGACCGGTGAGTTCGTGGATAAAATCCCCAAAAAGCGTATCTTCTTGCGGAGGTCGTCCCACAGAAGTGAAAGGCCAAATGGCATCTTGACGATGAAAAACCGATTGCACTTTGAGCACAGGAAAAGGATGCGCAAGGCTGTAATATCCGAGATGGTCGCCAAAAGGGCCTTCGGGTTTGCACTCCGGCATAATGGTACCGCTAATACAAAAATCGGCATGCGCCCAAAGGGGCAGGGTATTGTGATCATTGACATGCTTTCCGGAAATCATGGCTATACGCCTGCCACCCAGTGCGCCTGCAAAAAATATTTCTGAAAGATTTTCCGGTAGGGGCATGACTGCCGCGAGAGTCATGGCCGGGGGCCCACCCACAAAAATGCGTACAGGTAGGGGAATTCCTTTGTTTAAAGCTGTTTGATGATGTGCACCTATGCCACGGTGAATTTGGTAGTGCAAGCCAACTTCCGCATCTTGCTCATATTCATTGCCATCAAGCTGAATGCGATACATGCCAAGATTCGAGCCCATAATTCCTTGTTTATTAGGATTTTCTGAATAGACGAGCGGCAAAGTAATAAAGGCGCCGCCGTCATGCGGCCAAGAGATGAGTTTTGGAAGATCAGAAATATGTGCCTGCGAATGCAAAATAGGGCCGCTCTTTACGCTTTTTGGCAAGGCATGCCACAAACTGCGTACCAATGGAAGAGCTTTCCACGGTTTTTTGAGAGCAAGGCTCGGATCTGCCTTGACGGCAAACAAATATTTAAGTGCCGGCAAGCTTTTGCGGAAAATAAAGTGTAAGCGCTCCTTAGTGGCAAAAAGATTGGCAAGCATGGGAAATGCACAGTTTTTTACCTGTGTAAAGAGTAGGGCGGGCGCCTTTTTGGCAAAAGCACGCCGCTGAATGAGGGCAATTTCTTGGTTGGCATCCACAGGCGCATCAATGCGCACGAGTTGCCCATGCTTTTCCAAATCATCCACACATGCACGCAAAGACGTATACATTTTTTATTCCTTTTTCATTCTTTTGATGAGTTTATTATGGAAATAATTTTAGGATACATTGATTAATCAGAGCTTTCACTATGTGCTATGGGTGCCAGCTGTCGTTTACCGGCCAAAAAAAGTTTGTAATCGTCCAAAATTTGCATATGGTCAAACACCAAGGGCGGAAGCGCATCAAGAGCGTAAAATGCCGCATGTTTAGCATCATCTCCGGCGCATAAGTCCTGTGCATTTAAGGCTTTTCCCACATAAACCACGCTTAAAGTATGTGACCGTGGGTCGCGCTTGGGATGAGAATATACACCAAGTAGTCCTTGAAGTTCCACTGTAAGTCCCGTTTCTTCGTGCATTTCACGCACGGCCGCCTGTTCAACGCTTTCACCCTCATCCACAAATCCACCAGGTAAGGCAAAGCCCAAGGGTTCATTGACTCTTTCGATGAGTACAATGCCAAGATTGCTATGCTCAGGGTCATAGATTATGACATCAGTGGTGGGAGTAGGGTTTTTATATGTGGCAATGGCAATTCCACAATGCGGGCAAGGAATATTCGTTTTCATGGTAAATATATACTCCGTGTGCTTTCATTTTGCAAGCGATGTAAAATTGGTCCGGTTGTATAAAAAAAAACCTCTACGCAAGCTTGTTCCGCAGAGGTATTTTTGTAAAATCAATGTTTGGCAAATGCTCTATATGCAATTGTAACGTAAAATTGTTTTAAAAGCACTGTTAAATTTCTCTCATTTTTTTCAAATTGTTTGAGATAGCGGATTTAACTTTATTTGAATATATAAAATTATTCTTCTTCAAGACATCATAGGTTGCTTTAATAAGAGGATAGTATTTTGAATTCTTATTTTCCTTAAGAAATCGTTGGTAAGAACTTTTAGTGTTAGGATTTATTTGATTTTGGACTGAGTCCCCGTACACAGGCGTATTATCAAGGCCAAAAAGATAATAATAGAATAAGTCATCAAGGACGGGTTTTATTTTCGCAGCTATGATTGAATCGGGATTTACCTTTATAAGATTCTCTCCTAAGATAATTCTTTCTCTGATTTCATCAGGTTCAATTCTTAGAGCTGCATCCTCTGCCATGTGCTCGGTTTTTCTTGCAAAACTAAGGTAGGCTTTCATGTATGGCGAAACAATATTGCCAAACGTTCTGGCAAGGTAGGCATTGTCGGCGTTGGGTTGGACATTGCCTTCCGGTGTTATTACGCGCCATCCATAAGAAGCGGCGACTTCTTCAGCCTTGCGCACTTGCTCCGGTTCCATTATTGAAGCATTGAAAAAAACTTCGTCTTTATAAGCTTCGTCTACGATTTTATTGTAATATTTATAAAAAATAAGAAAGGCTGCATCTCGAGTTTCCGGTGAATCCTGTTCGGTAAAAGTTTTAAAGTATAAATCTTTAGCAATTACAACATATTTCCCCGTTGCAGTAGGGCTTCCGGATATATTGTCCAAGTCTTGCTCATAGTTGACAACTTTAACGGTGTCCACTTCTGCTTGTGCCAACTGTGGATTAAGGTAAGTAAGGCACATTACCAATAAGCATACGACTCCAAAAGTTGTAAGATTTGGGAATTTTTTAGAAAGTTCCATATACACTCCTTATTGTGTAGGTTGTTTTATTTTTGTGTTTATACAATGTTAATATAATTTGAGCAAAAAATATCGTCGCTCTAACTTGTTTTTTTACTCAAGGTTATTTGGCTTGTCAAGGGATGAGAAAATAATTGTTTTAATAGAATGTATTTACCATGCACGGTTTTTCCAAAAATCAGGGCTAAAAAGTATCAAAATCGCATATATTTCCAATCGCCCAAGCAACATAGCCACGCTCAGCACCCATTTTCCAAATATGGGGATATGCGCGAAATTATTCACCGGGCCAACGCTGCCAAGTCCCGGGCCCACATTGGAAAGGCAGCTCAAGCTGGCGGTGAAAGCTGTTTCAAGATCAAGATTACACAAGAGCAACAAGAGGGTAGCGAGGATAAGTAAGGCGACGAGCAGTAAAAAATATGCCACTACGGACATGATTATCGTTGTTGCGAGGCTTTTACCGTCCATCTTGAATGGGCGTACAAGTCGCGGATGAATAAAGCGGAAATTTTCCAGCGCCGTAAGTCGGCATAAAATATTTACACGCAGCATTTTAAGTCCGCCGGCTGTGGAACCGGCACAACCTCCGGTGAGGGTCAAAACAAGCAAGATGCCAAGGGCAAATGTTGGCCAAAGAGCGTAGTTTTCACTGGCAAAACCTGTGGTGGTGCAAATGGACACAACTTGAAAGCAAACGCTACGCAAGAGCGCCTCTGCTTGCGCAAAGCTTTGTACTTGGTAGAACTCAAAGGCTATTAACGTAGCGGCGATGGCAAGGACGCTCAGCAAAAGAACAAAAAGGTAGGTGCGGCATTCATCGTTTTTGAAAAAACAAAATAAATCACCACGTAAGAGGCGTAAATGTAAGGTAAAATTAATGCCCGAGATAAGCATGAAAATTATAATTGTCCACTGAATAAAAGGGCTTGGGAAGGCAGCCAACGAGGCATTGCGTGTGGAAAATCCTCCGGTGGCCACAGTGGCGAAGCTGTGATTGACAGCCTCAAACATATTCATGCCACCGATATAGAGTAGGGCGATAAGTATTAAGGTCATGGCGAGATAGATTTTCCACATCAAACTTGCCGTGTCGCGCAGTCTTGGGGTGAATCTGTCCGGCATATGCCCTGAAACTTCGGCCTTATACAGCTGCATACCGCCAACGCCCAGCAAGGAAAAAAGTGCAAGCGATAGCAAAACAATACCCATACCGCCGATCCAATGCGTTAAAGAACGCCAGAGTAAGAGGCTTTTGGGGAATATTTCCACATCTTTAAGGATACTGGAGCCGGTAGTGGTAAAGCCGGAAACGCTTTCAAAAAAAGCATCTGTAAAATTCAATCCACCACCAAAAATAAAGGGAAGTGCGCCGCAAATGCTGATTACAATCCAGCAAATTCCCACGGTTGCGAAGGCTTTTTGTTGGCTAAATCCGGTCTTTCTCTTAAAATACGCAAGCATACATAATAGCGAACACACAAGTGTAAGCGCAATGGAAAGCCATATGCCTTCTGTTGCGCCGTCTGCATACCAATAGGAAACACCAAGAATGCTGAACATGCACAGTGCCATGCAGGCAAGTAACAAGCTGATAATAAATATTATATTTGCCATATGCTCTTATATAATTGTGCGCAACCAATTTTTTGAAAAACCAAAAACACTATGCATGAGCACGGCATTTTAATTTGAGATATTTTTTGGGGGAAAACTTTTGCTAGCGCCAAAAAGTTTTCCCCCAAAACCCCTTTCAAAACGCGCTTTACACTTTTTTTCTACGAAAAAAAGTTCCCTTCACCAGGATTTTCTATATAAATTAGACTACCGTGTTTACTGCCAAATTAAAGCGCACCACTCCCCCTCAATGAGCTGGGTGGGGGAGGGCAGGCCCAATTGAGTGTAGTATTTTTGAACATCTTCAGCTTGTATGCTCAAAAGGCCGGAAAGGATGAGACAGCCTCCTTTTTTGCGCAAGGCAACAAGAGCCGGAGCCAGTTCTTTAAGTGGCTTAGCTAAGATATTGGCTATGACCACGTCAAATTGACGCCCGGTGACCGACTCCACCGATCCAAGTAAAATATCAAATCCATCTTTTTTGTCGGCATCATAAGGGGGCAAACCATTGAGCTCTCTGTTTTCATGGGCATTATCCAAGGCTAGTGGGTCAATGTCTGTGCCAACTCCATATAAGCCATAGTGACAACAGCCAATGCCTAAAATACCGGATCCGGTACCAAGATCTAAAAACTCCATTCCCCTTTTGAGCCTTCCCTGTTCTAAGAGTTGCGAAATAACTGTTAAGCAAAGTGCCGTAGTGCTATGATGTCCGGTGCCGAAGGCAGACTTAGGTTCTATGATAATGCTTTTGCGCCCGTTAAGCTCAGTTGTATCCACAAGCCATGGCGGCAAAACCATAAAATGCGAACCGCAGGCTATGGGGGTGAAATATTCTCGCCACGCAAGAGTCCAATCCTCATTTTTAACATGCTTAATGTCTATGCTTGCATGTGGTGCAACCGCTCGTACTTCTTCTGCTAAGCTGTTTACGAATTCTTCGTTTTCGCAGTACAGGCGAAAACGAGTCTCGCCGCTGCTCAAACTTTCTTCTTCCCAGCCAAAAGAAACGTGTAAAGCGAGCAAACCCCAGAGAATTTCTACATATTCTTCGGATACAAGAATGTCACAGCATATTAATGTATTTTTTTCGTCGTGCATATATTTTCCTTAAGGGCTTATCCCTTTCACTCCGGAGGAATTTAATTATTACTTCCACGCAAAAGGGGCTGCTTCGTCTTATTTTTTATCAAGCCAGTGCTTTAGGGTAACCATTAAACTTCGTGGATCAATGGGTTTGGTAAGATAGTCATTTAAGCCCATCTTGATACCTTGTTCTTTATCTTCCTTCATGGCATTGGCTGTGACCGCAATAATGGGTAAAGTCTCGGCATCATATTTTTGCCTTATAATTCCCGTTGCTTGTATGCCATCCATCACAGGCATTTGCATGTCCATCAAAATAATATCAAACATCTTTTCATCAACCATATCCACGGCAATTTTCCCATTGTCGGCAATGGAAACATCAGCTTCTGTGCTTTTAAGAAGCTCTTCCATGAGTAGCTGATTAATCATATTGTCTTCAACTACTAGAATATGTTTACCCTTTAATTTTAAATCTTGTATGTCAAGTTCTTCGATCAGCTCGCCTTGTATTTTCTTGGCAGGGAGTAAATATACTATCAAGGTGAAAGTTGTGCCCACGCCCACTTCACTTTTAACTTGCATGACGCCGTTCATAAGCTCCACAATTTGTTTGCTGATTGTGAGGCCAAGCCCTGTTCCGCCAAAGCGGCGAGTAATGGAATTGTCTGCCTGTGAAAAAGGTTTAAAGAGTTGTTTTTCTTGTTCTTTTGAAAAACCTATGCCGGTGTCGGAGACTTGAATACATACAGGTACGGTTCCTTCCGGTATATTTTCAGCATGTTCGCATGCTTGCGCCGGCTTGCAAGAAATGTGTACACCGCCTTTTTCGGTAAACTTAATGGAATTTCCCACTAAATTATTGAGAACCTGTCCAATACGCACGGGGTCACCGATGTAATTCTTTTTGAGGTCCTCGGCATATTCAAAGCTTAAGGTAAGGTTTTTGCTCTTGGCGCTGTCATTGTAGATGGTGAGAACATGTTCGCCCACTTCGCGCAAGGAAAAGTGTACAGCTTCAAGTTCAAACATGCCGGCTTCGATTTTTGAGGTGTCAAGCACATTGTTAATGATACCAAGCAAACTCTTGCCGGCCATCTGAATTTTTTGAATATAATCGCGTTTCTTTTCTTCATCGTCCTTGCTTTCAAGGCATAGATGCGCAAGACCGATGACAGCATTGAGCGGAGTTCGGATTTCATGGCTCATATTGGCGAGAAAGTTACTTTTCATGCGATTTGAATCGTCTGCTTTTTTCACCATGTTTCGCATGGCAAGCACCATTTCTTGCAAGGCATGGTACAAAACGCCCAATTCATCATTGCGATTAAGCTGATTGAGTGTATTAATTTTTTCTGTTTGATGCTCTTTCTTATTTTTTCCGGTCAATTTACGCCCGAAGTTGCTTATATTTCGCTTAAAGCGAATGAAATAACTTTGCTGTGACATGCCAAGATTGAGGTCTTTATCCAAAACACCCGTGGCTACTTGCTCTGCATAGCGCACAGCCTTGAGCAAGGCATCCACAATGTTTTTCATATAGAGGTAAATAATGGCGGCAAGCACCATAAGTGTAATAATTGCGATGATTATAGCGTTGCTACGGATTCTAATGCTTGGTGCTTCCAGTTCGTTCAAGTCGGTGAGAGCTACGGCTGTCCAGCCGGCTTCAGGCAAGGTATCGTAGTAGGCCAATTTTTGGCGGCCTTCTTCTTCGTAGGTGATATGACCATGACCACTTGTCAGTATGGTACGTCCCCATTCAAAGTCACTGAGGTTTTTATTGAGCACTCTGTTTACATCTTTGTGAATAAATACAGTGCCTTTTTGGTCAACTACATAGAGATAACCCTCCTCGCCAAGGTGCATTCTTTCGCTCATGGTGTCGGTGAGTTTGGAAACATTGAACACAACACCAATGATTTTTTGCGTTTTCAAATCATGTACGGGGGAGGCTACCGCATAAACGACCATGTCTTTATAGCGATACGGCATGCCAATGGAAACTTTTCCTTCCATGGCTTTTTTGAAAAATGGTACATCTTTAAAGCTTTCACCGATAAAGCTTTTTTCGGTGTGGTCTAAAACAATACCGTTGGGGTCTAGGATGCCAATCATTACATAAAAATAGGTGTTTGTCATATTGACAATACGACTGTTGGCATCGGGAGCGAATTTTTGTCGTTCTACGGGATCATCAGAGAGAAATGGCTGTAAAATTCCTGTTTGGGCGAGAGAGATAGCGTTGAGGATATTGAAATCTAAACCGGCTTTTAATTCTACCAAGGCGTTGGCAATGGCCATTTTTTGTCGTGATGTGTTAGTTTCCTTGAGTGTTTCCATACTCATTTGGTATGTGTACATTGTAGAAACGAATAAACCTAAGGCTGTTGCCAATAAAACAGGTAATAAAATCTTGTATAATATCTTCAAATTCTAACTCCGGATGTGCCTTGCACTGCTCTTAAAAAGAACTTATAGTCATTTTTTTATGGAAGTCAATATTTTTAAAGTTGCGCTGATTAATTAGTCGACGCTGAAAAACGCATTTTCATGCATTTTTCAGAAAGG
>CAYJJP010000051.1:0-10446 GCA_964370525.1 uncultured Desulfovibrionaceae bacterium
CAAAATCCGCCGGGGGCAACCCCTTGGGAGTTCAAGTCTCCCTCCCGGTACCACTAAAAAATTCAATAGGCTAGAAGAATTTCTTTGTTCTTCTAGTCTATTTTATTTTTCTCTTTTTCTTATTTGTCCCCAATATGTCCCCAAATTTGGGGAAACAATAAAATTTTCTTTTAAAAATTTCTTCATACAAAAAAGCTGTTCTCTACTTGCGTCTTGTGCGCAGGCAGAGAACAGCTTTTTCTATTTTCAAAACTCCTCACGTATTTTTTTCCAAGCAACAATCATGAATGCAAAGAAACGAAACATCAAGAGTGCTCTTGTAAGTGCTTTTGGTGTCGTTGAATACTTTTCTTCTTCCAACCTATAAGTGTAGGTTTCAATCTTTAGAACCATTAGATTTCAGCATTTCAATTTCAGAATGTAAAATATTTACAAATTCTTCCTTTGAAATGTCATAAATAATTTTTTGATTATCTAAGTCATAAAAATTAACAGGAATTTGTCCAAAAAACTTTTGCACTGTTTCATAAGAATCTACGGTTTTATTTATAAAAACATCATCAGGGACTTTTCTTCCAGTCTTTTCTTCTCTTACTTTGGTATATACCTTTGCCTTATCAAAACTTCTATATATAAAATTTATTTCAATATGATATTCTCTTTTTAAAGCTCTTTGTATATTTTGTTCTTGCATTTTATAGTTTGAAAAATTACCGTCCAAAATAAATGACAGTCCATTTTTAAATGAAAAATCAACTAAAAAATTTACACCTTTTGAGCTTGCTTTTTGAAATAAGTTAGAATTTTTTCCATTATAGTTAGTAAAAACCTTTCTCAGTTCATCTGTATCTATAACGTCTATTTTATTCTTTTCTTTTAGAAATAAAGCTGTTTCACTTTTTCCTGCACCTGGACTTCCTGCCATAAAGTAAAGTTTTTTCTCTAAATTTCTATAATAAAGAAAACGTACAGGTAGTATTTTTTTCATTCCAATAATCTCTTCAATAGCATCAGAAGAAATTTTTTCATCAGTCAAATTTTCTTGAATTTCAATGCTTTTTAGAATGTTTTCTAATAGTTCTTTATCGCTCATATATTATTCCTATCTTTAATTGCTTGTTAAACTTTTAATACACATTTTTATAGTATTTGTCCATGAAGCAAATGTTCGAAAAAATAGAAATTTAACCCACACAAGAATTTAATGTTATTTTTAATCACAATGCGCTGTAAAAAGTTTTACGGTTAAGTACCTCAAAAATTCTTTACGGTTAAAAATAACATTAAATCTGCCTCTCTTTGGAGCTGGCAAGCTCCCTCTCCCCCTCTCAACTGCTGCAAGCGAAGCAAAGCGAGAGAAGCGGCGGAGGTGGCTAATGAAAGCGGAGCTTTGTATGATACAACAAACTAATCTTGAGAAAGCGGAAGCTTTCTCTTTCTCAATATTTAGTCGACGCTGAAAAACGCATTTTCATGCATTTTTCAGAAAGGAAGGATGAAATGGAAATTTGCTTTTTTAATATTGATTTAATTTACAAACATATATAACTTTTTATTTAATCAGCGTTTCCTTAAATACATGTATTTTTTACACAGACAATTGGAATGCCTTTAAAAAGGTTTTACCCAAGGAGCGGCATGTAGTGGGAAAAAAGCACACCCATGCAGTTGAACGAGATAATAGCAATACTAGACATCATTTGGGGCGGTTTACGCGAAAAACAAAAGTTGTTTCAAAATCGGAAGAAATGGTTTCGCTTTCAATAAGGCTTTGGGTTGCACTTTCGGCACCACGGTTGTTCAAGGAATATCAGCGACTGGCATTGCCTATCTGTAAGTGAAAATTTTCCAAAAAAAACTTGCCTTTACTGCGAAAATTTGATATAATAAAAAAATGCTGAGAAAATTCGAAACTTTAATAAGATGTTAGCCAATAATAAAAGGAAGTTAAGTATGAATCTGAGTAAAAATGCCATAGGTAACTTAATTAATCGCTACAAAGCGGTCTTGAAAAAGTGCCACCTTTTGAATACTTTTGGATCGCTGGCTGTGGCCGGTATGCTGGCCGCAGGTTCCGTGGGGGTCGGTGTTGGTGATGCCGGTGCGGAGTCGGCAGGGATAAATAGTATCGACGGAATCGTTGTTGTTGATGCAATGATGGTAAGTGATTATGATAAGCTAAGTCAAATTACAAATGATTATACTGAACCAACTAAGCAACTCGAAGGCGGTGACTTGGGTAAAGGCAATACCGGTGTTGCACACTCTGTTGAGGTTAACGTTGTTATTTCAGGTATTTCTGGTACAGCTACTGATTCCACTATCGGAGATGGTTCTTCTTTAACGCTTACAGGTTTTGCAGGAACTGGAATTACCAATCCTTCTCTTGTGCATCAAAAGGACATGACCGTCGGTAGTGGAGCAGGTGATGCAGCAATTTCGTATTTTATCCTTGGTTATAAAGATGCTATCACCGGTGATGAAAGTGGAAATCTTTTCCATGATGGTAATATAACTCTTTCCGAAAACGGTGTCCTTGATATCAAATACGGCGATGTTTTTCTTGGTGGAACTGATGGTACTGTCGACAAAGCATTGATCTTAAACGACTACTCCATATTGAATATCAGCGATGGTGGTTCTTTAACTTCTAGGGGGGATATTAATCTTGACGATGATGGAGCCTCAATCAACGTAGGTACGGACGGTACTAAAGCGAAACAAACCATCATTGGTGACTTGACTGTCTCCAGCGCAGGGATCATCGAAGGAGCTACGACCACTGGCTACGGTGAAATCGGTATCGGCTCAATGAGTACCTTGAACGTGCATGGTAACTTAAACCTTGGTTCAGGCGGTGACTTAGCCATTGCCGAGGGCGGGACTATCGGTGTGGGTCGTGATAACATTTCCGCCGGTTCAGGTATGACTGCAACTGCCGGTGTGACCTTGAAAAGCGGTAATATCGTCCTTGGTGTTGAGGGTGGCGAAATCAACATGGATTCCGAGGACGATAATGTTGATCCTGAAGTTCTTACCGTCAACAACACCACGGGAACCAGCAACCTGACCATTGAAGGCGGAAACTGGACAACTGCTGCTGGTACACAACTAAATATCACTGATGGTGTCTTGGATATCCAAGCCGGCAAACTCACCGCCGGTGACGACATCACCATCGGCACAGAGGGCTCCCTCAACTTAGCAAGCGGTGCCACTCTTGACGTGAGCAATGAAACGCTCGCAGCCAATGCCGCGGATCTTGGTGCAGTTGACTTGACTACTTTCAGCTTTACCGAGAAAGCCGGTTTAGGCACTCTGGTATCTAGTAATACAACTGAATTATTTATTAACAACACAGGTGTGATCGGCTTGTTGAGTGCTGATGATTTGTTGAAACTTCAAGTGTCTGTTGGTGAAACCTTGTTTGGAGATGGAAACTACGCAGCCGCTAACATCACCATAGCCGGGGTCAGCATAAACAGAACTTTGACGACCATTTCACCTGGTGGATCACAAGAAGGGCAGGTAAATGCAGCAAATGATGTTGTGGGTGCCGGTACTTTCGCTCGTACAGATGAGAACACTTTTGCCGGTATTGTAAGTGACGGAAGCACAGCTGACAGCATTATTAACTCTACAGGCACTCTTAACCTTACCGGTAATGGCGGTGTGGCCTTAAGCGAGGGAAAAATTACCGTAAATCAAGGTACTTTAAAACTTGGTTATGATGGTACGACTGCTACAGCCGGCGGAACCGTTAACGGCGACTTGATTGTTAACCAAACAGCAGGAACAGCCATTACCAACGTATATGGTGATAGCGTAAACGTCTTAGGTACTGTATCAGTCGATAAGGGTACTTTGTCAGTTGAGAGCAATTCTACGTTCATAGTGGGTACTGCCAACGCAAGTAAAGACGTCTTCATCGGTAAAGCCGGAAATTCTACTATTACTTCAAGCTTTACTGTTGATGGCGAAACCACCATTCATGGTGACTTGATTGTTCGTGATGGTGCTACTGTAGATGCCAATGCTGACATAACTGCCGATGCACTGAACATCAGCGGTACAGTCGCTTCTAAGGGTTTTTACGAAGTAGCTGACAACACCACTTCTCAATACTCACAAGATTCCACCATCGGAACCTACAGTGAAGTTACTGTTCATGGTGATTTAGTGTTCGAGCGTGAAGGATCAGACGTTTATATCAACCTTGACGTCACAGGTGCAGGTGCCAAGCTTGTAACATCTGCAACAGGTAAAGTTAGTGTGAACGGTGATTTGAACGTGACCGACGGTGCTTTGGTGGATCATAGTCTGAGTGATGACTTCAGTGTTGACGGCACTATCAACGTAAGCGGTAATGACGGTGCTGATCCCACACCAACTTATTCAACATTGAAAGTTGCCGATGGTACAGCCGGAAACTTAACTGTTGATGCCACAGGTGTGTTTAACGTTACTGACGGAAAGACCTTTGAAGTTACCGAAACCTCAACCTTTGCCGGAAAAACCATTGACTTTGAAGGTGATGCAGATTCAACCCTTCAAACCAAAGACTTCAAGAGCACCGGCGAAAGCTTGACTCTTGAAAGCGGTAAAATCCTTGCCACAAATAGCATTAGCACAGCAGGTGCCGTTGAAATTACTGGAGCCGATGCCGGCATTCAACTTGGTGATGAAAGCGCTACCGCCACATGGACAGCAACAGACAAAGTAACGGTTACGACAGGTAATTTGATTGTTAAAAGTGGTGCGACCCTTGATACGCAAAATGTAGACTTTACTGTTGCTGATACTGCCGATGATGGTGCCGTTTCTGTTGAAGGCACCATGAGTGCAAAGCTTGCAAACTTCGGTGCAGTTGATTTGACACAAGCTGCTGGTTCTGAATTTACTTTCGGTTCTAAAGATGTGAAGAAACAATTAGCCGGCGGAACCGACACCCTCTTAAGCCTTTATGGTGCGAGCGGTGAAATTTCCGAAGCTGATCTTCTTACATTGGAAACAGAAGTTGCCACTGACATTTTTGGTGGCGGACTTACAAGTGCTAACGTAGATCTCTACGGCTTCACAGTAACTGGTATCACCAGCCTTTCCGGTGTGCGTGCTACGTATCAAGAGCCACAAGGGGCATTAGCCGGCGGTGACTTAACCTACACAGATAACAAGACAATTCTTGCGCAAGTGACAGGCGACACTGCCTCCACCGTCAAGGGCGAAGGCGCGCATCTTGTACTCACAGGTATGGGCGAATACTCTAACGGTGATCCGCAAACCTTGCTCTTTAATGGTGGGGCGAATGCCATGACCTTGAAAAACGGCGGTGACTTGACCCTTGGTTATAATGGCGGAACAGCTGAAACCACAAGCCCCAATAAGCTTTTCTTCAACGGTGATATAGTAGCCGGTGCCGGAAGCGTTGTGACAGTAGAATACACTACCGTGCACATGGATAACGATGGTACATCTGCTGCAACTGACTATAACGATGTGGACTTGACAGGCGGCGGCGTGCTTAACGCACAAAACGGCGGTCATGTAATTGTGGGTGAGATTACTACTGATAAAGATAATTATGACAACCAATTCTTGGAATCGGACAAAGCCCAAATCAATATTGGTATGGTAGGCGGTCCGTCCAGCGTAACCGTCAAAGGCGGCGACTTTAAAGCTGGCAGCAATAACTCCTTGGAGATATTCAGCGCCACCAGCAGTGTAGGCAAAATAGCCATTGGCGCAGGCAGCAGCTTCATTGTGGAAGGTGTTCTTTCCACTAGTGGCTTCATTAACCAAATCAAGATTGCCGATACGGGCAAAATCATTGCCCAAGGCTTTTATTTTCACAGTGGCATCACCCTCGCAGGCGGTGATATTGAGGTGAACAGCGCCACAGGCGGTGACATTCAAGGCAAACTCACTGTGAATAATGCAGGCAGCAGCTTGATTATCAATTCTGAAAATGCCAACAATGTTGGTCAAATAGTCACCACTGATTCTGAACTCAGGATCACCAACGGTGCTTTGAAAGTGGTCACCGGTACGCTTGATATTGGTGGAAATTTTGACGGCATACTCTATATCACCGACGGTACATTACATGTGGCTGAAGGTGCAGGACTTGATATTGGCGGCGACAATGTCACAACCAACATGATTGACTTTGGTACTGTTAATGTTGATGTGACAAACGGTACTGTCAGCTATGTTGACGGTGGCACAAATGCCAATGTTGCAGTGGGAATCACCGGTGATACGGACACTAAATTGCTCTTGAATAATGCTGTGACAAGCGCTGTCTTGCTCAGCGAAACTGACTATGAAACCTTTATTCAGAGTGTCATAACAGGTGTTTTTGATGCATCAGCAGCTGCTGCTGTAAACAAAGATTATATCAAAGTTGCCGGTATCAGCGAATTCAGAACGCTTGGTGATATTAAAACTGTAGCAGAAGGCCTTGAATTAGGCACCGGCGACATTATTGCCGCCGGAACCTATGCGCCTACAGAAGCAGATGTAACAACCACCGTCGCCGGTA
This sequence comes from uncultured Desulfovibrionaceae bacterium, assembly GCA_964370525.1. Taxonomy (GTDB): domain Bacteria; phylum Desulfobacterota; class Desulfovibrionia; order Desulfovibrionales; family Desulfovibrionaceae; genus CAYJAD01. The sequence goes on from CAYJJP010000051.1 coordinate 6,542, forward strand.
TTGTCACCGATCCCACAATAGGTGGCACCGGGGCTCACAGCATCATTGATAAAGCCGATGCAACCTTGCACCTTACCGGTAATGGCGGCATTAAGCTCAGCGAAGGTAATATCACTGTGAAAGCCGGTACTTTGATCCTTGGCTTTGATGGTTCAGTCGGAACCCAAAGCGGAGCGCTTGACGGCGCACTCACCGTAGGTGACGCAAGCAGCACAAGCGATGCCAAAGTGGAAATCTTTAACGAAACCGCTACCGTAAGCGGCTTGACCACAGTGAATTCTGACGGTGTGTTGGCTGTTGGTGTAGCCGGTACTTTGGACGCTCAAGGGGGTATCGAGCTTAAAGGCGGTACCTTTCAAGTTAAAGGCGAGGTGGAAACAACTGCATTGACCCTCGGTGCAGACTTTGATTATTCCAAGTTCACTATTGCGTCAAATAAGACTGTGAGTGTTGCTAACAAAGTAAGCTTTGCCGGCGGAAAGACCATTGACCTTGACGGTGATAGTACCCAAAGTACTGATGCCGGTGGCTTGAGTGTTGAAGGGTTGGAGATCAGCGGTTCCGGTGGTTTGACCATAGCCAGCGGTACTATCCAAGCTAATAATAACGCAAACGACGTGGCCATTATCGATAATGCCAACAAAATAACCCTTAATGGTGCAACAGCCAGCTTGACTGTGAATGGCAATTGGACTGCTACATCGGGAGCGACTGCGGCAGATAGTTCCGGTCTCACCGTGACTAATGGCATATTTACTGTGACAGGTAATGAACGCGTAGTGGATTTATCCGGTACGCATGTGAACTTCACTGCCGGTATTGGTGCTAAATTAATATCTGAGGCAGGCAGCAACCTTATTGTAGGCTTGGGCACTGTGGGCTTGAAGGCTGACGGTACTGATTCCGGTACTGCTGCCACGATGAAAGCCGGTACGGTATATGATCCTGATACCTTAAGTTACACCGATGGCGCCAATGTTGATAATCTCAAAGGCACTGTAACCATTGCCGGCTTCAATGCGCAATTTGATTTTGCAAACAATCAAGACAAAGCGGACTTTAAAATTATCAGCGATGCCGGAAACACGGCCTTTGGTACATTGACAAGTATTGATTATGACGGTGTACGCTTAACCAATACTGAAAAGCTCACCATCACTGAAGTTGCACAAAACAACTACTCCGGCCTTGGTCATGCTGTGGTTGGCGTCGACTCAAACGGTGGCGGCACAATTGCTGCCGGTGAAATAGCGCGCGTTGGTAAGATAGTCGGCGGTAATGCCGATGCAACAATCAACAATGCCGGAACGCTGATTCTGAGCGGTGTTGTAAATGACGGACAGGGCGGAACCACCAACACCGGTGAACTCTATGCCGGTAGCATTCACAGCACAGGCGGCCTTGTGAATCTTGGTAATGGCGATGGCGATACGAATATTGGCGGCGGTATTACCGGAAGCGGTGATACGCAATTAACCATGAATAAAGTGACCACAGGCACAGGCGGTAATGGTGATGTTGACATGTCCGGCAGCAGTGGTGTTTCTGATATTGAAAATTCTGTTATTGGCGGCAACCTTATTATCGGAGCAGGTGGTGCCCTTTTGATTGGCAAAAACAAAGCGCAAAACTTCGTTGCTGAAGGTAATGTTACAATTAAACTAGGAATGACTTCTGTCTCTGACACTACAAATGTAAGCGATCAAATTTTGACTATTTCAGACAGTGGCTTCTTACAAACTATGAACATGGATGCAACAAATGCAACAGTTAATGTTGTGTCAACGGCCGAAAAGTCCGGGCTTAATGTCACATATGCACTTAATGACCTTGGTGCAACATTTAACTATGACCCACCATTTACAGCAGCCGGTGGCATTGATAATGCCAGTGGAACCAACATCAATACATTTGCCAATGATGCCATTGCCGGCAGACACAATATTCTTCAGAACACATACCTTGTCATGGGTGATGTGAATACCGCTTGGGCACAAGAGGTCTTTAATGGAAACAATAATGGACTTATTTGGAATTCAACAGCTAATGGTGGCAATGTTACCGCAGCTCTCTTCTTGAGGACTCCGCAAAAGATTGATGGGACGACAGCCGGTTCTGCTGGCTCAATATTGGTTAACGGCAGCTTAACTTCAACATCAAACTTGCCGACTATGGCATTGGGTGATGCAACCTTTGCCAACAACTCATTGCTTGTTCTTGACGGCGAAGGTCTTATGAATTCAACTGCTTTGACCGGTATTGGTTCAACAGCTGCTACCGGTACTTTGACCATTGCGGACGGTGCCAAATTGCATATCGTTGGCGGCACAACAGGAACAATTAATATAGTTGATGAATTTAAGACTGTTACAACCGGCTCCGGTAACGGTTGGACAGGTGCAAACTTGACCTTTGACTTCTCTGTGTTTGAAGGTACAATGACTTTTGATGCCAACTCTGCGTCCCTTACTGTTACAGCTGACGCAAGAAGAGGCAATTACAGCTTTCAAGACGAAAGCGTAAAGTACTTGAATAATATGTTTGAAACTGTTGGCCTCCATACCCTGAGCACCAGAGGCGCAGGGCATAATTTCCTCTCCAGAGCTCTTTCTGAAAGCTATGGCATGGGCATACTTGAGCGCAAACGCACTGTGGCCACCATCGAAGGTGCTGCACAAATGGCTGCTGTTGGTAATGTGAATAAGGCTGTCATGAGCAGCAATTGGGCAGCTCAAGGCGCTGTGCAAGATCGTAACGCTTATAGTGCATTCAATGCTATGAATTCCGGTGAAGGTTCCGGTTCTATGACCTTAAACAATGGCGAAGTTACAGCTCAAGTGGGCGAAAACAGCGGCAATATGGCTGATAAAGCCGGCGTTGGCGTATGGCTCACTCCGCTCTACAAGTGGAACATGGGTTCCGGCTTCGAAGGCGGCTCTTTAGAGCATGATTCTGACATGGGACTTGGCGGCATCGCCCTTGGTGCAGACTTTACCAATAGAATTGACGCCGAAACTGCTTTGCGTATCGGTCTTGCCTTCAACGTGGGCGCAGGTTACTCTGACTCCACCGGAGATTTTAACGAGACCAATAACGACTTCAGCTTCTGGGGCTTAAACCTCTACGGCGCCTTCCAGAAAGAAAACTTCGTGGCCACTCTTGACTTTGGATTCACCTCCACAGCCAACGAGTTAAACCAAGATTTACCGGCAAGCATGGGCATGGGCGACCTTGATGCTGATGTTGACGCTTTCGCTTTCAGCGCAGGCCTCAACCTTGAATATACCTTCAATGCCGGTATGATGGACATTACGCCGCATGCAGGCGTGCGCTTTATGAGCGTAACCGCTGAAAGCTATGATATCGACAGCAGTGCAGGCCGTATTGCATCCGTTGACGAAGATACCCAAAATGTATGGTACTTCCCCATCGGCGTAACTTTATCCGCTGACATCGAGAGCGAAAGCGGCTGGAAGTTCACTCCAAAGCTTGACCTCGGTATCCTTGCCGCTGCCGGTGACTTAGATGCCACCAGCAATGCTGTGTTCACCGGCGTTCCGGGAAGCATGGAGCTGAACATGGATAACGTAGACGGCTTTGCCTTCAATGGTGGACTTGGATTTGAACTCAGCAACGAAGATAATGGCATAAGCATTGGCCTTAATTACAACCTCACCGCCGGTGAGAAAGACACAAGTCATATGATCTTTGCTAATTTCAGGTATGACTTCTAACGAAGTTTTTAGGGATACGCTGATTAATTATTTTTTTGTGAGGGGGGAAGGGGAACTTTTGCGACTATTTCGAGTTTTTGGCCAAAAGCTTCCCCTTCCCTTCAAAACGCTTTAATTAGTCGTCACTGAAAAAGATATTAACGATTTAAAATAAAAGAAATTTTTAGTAAA
>CAYJJP010000052.1:0-10416 GCA_964370525.1 uncultured Desulfovibrionaceae bacterium
AGTAAGTATAGGGAAATAAAAATTACGAGAGCAAGTGTGTGACGCTTGCCCAATGTTAAAGTTTGCGTTACAATGGTGAATACTTAGGGAAAGACCGATTTAATTATTTTTCTTGTGGAAAACCCTTTGTGAACAAAAGGGTCTTTTCTCAAGACGGCCTTTGCAAAAAACTTCGATGGCTGTTCAAGATGAATGGCAGATATATATTGAATTTTATGGTAGCTTTTTTACCATGAGCTAGGAGCAAATCATGTCGGATTCGCATAAAACGACGCCGGACTCAAATACTACAGAAGCAGAGCAAAATCAAAACAGTGCTACGCAAGAACCTGTTGCACGCTCGCCACGTTATGTATGGCCTTTGTTTTGGGCATTTTTTCTTCTTTTGGCATTACTCATTGTATTTGCTTGGATAGTGTGGCGTGAGCGTCAAGTGCAAGAGCTTCAATTGGAAAAAGATAATGTTGTTGTGCTTGAAATACAAAAGAAAAATAGCGCATTGGAAGCAGAAATCGTGGCTCTTGACAAGCTGTTGGCCTATGACCCGTGTCGTATTCTTGAACTTTTGCAAAATGCTCAGGCACATGAAGGTTTGTTGGAAGGACTTACCAAGCCTATTGTACTTACCTCTCCCATTGTTTATGTTGGCGACGAAAAGGTTGCCCAAATACAGGCTGAGCAGGCAAAGGCTGAACAAGAAAAAGCCGAACAAGCAAAGGCCGAACAAGCAAAGGCAGCGCAAGAAAAGGCCGAGCAGGAAGTATTATCGACAAAACCAGCACTTAATCCCTCAAATGTGAACAAAAAATCGGAAGGCATTGGTGATACGAACACTAAGCCCACGCCTGGGGATGATGCTAAGCCTGCGCCGACACCGGCTCAGCCGACTTCTGCTACGCCCACAAAAACTCCTCCCATAATCTATGTAGGCGAAGAACCTGCTCCGCCGCCGCCGCCGCCTCTCCCCAATACACAAGAAGGGGGGAAGTAAGTTATGTCAGGACTTTATATTACCACATCGCAACGTACGCTCATGCGCCCCTTGGCTTGCCAAGGTATTATGGTGACTGACTGCTATTATCAAATATCGTCGCTCTTAAAAAATTTGAGTCCGCAACATATTGCGCTCTTGGCAGAACCCATGCACAGCACAGGGCAGGTGGGGCGTGAGACCATTGATTGGTATGCATCTCCGGCGTGCGGGCATGGGGATTTGCGTAATCTAAGCTCATTGCCGCCGGAAGAGCGTGAAAATTATTTGAATTATATTCACGATTTGGCGTCTGATATTTTAGCAGCATCCACAACTCTTGCCCAAAGCGACGATCAAAAGCAACGCTTGTCCGCCGAAATGCTACGTCTTGCCCTGCAGCATCCGAGTGAAGAAGACATTTGGCTGCTTGGTGACCAGCCCATTGTGGTGAATTGGGGTTTTGCCTCAGGTACCATGGGTGCGCAACCGGAAGATTTAGTACGCAAAGTTGTTCCGCCTCCGCAGCGGCGCTTGACCGGCGCTGAGCAGGTAGCCATGGCCACGGCTGCTGCCAAGGTAGCAGAGGAAGAGCAAACACGTAAAGTTACGCAAACTCGTGTTTTGAGCGGCTGCCTTGCATGGCTTTTGCCTCTTTTGCTCTTGCTTTTATTGTTACTTTTATTACTCAGTGCGCTTGGGCTTCTTCCTTATAATATTCCCTTGCCGGCTTCGTGTGTGCCGGAAAATAAATACACGCTAGTTATAGTGGATGAAAAAAATAAAGAAGCGGAATTGCTTAGAATTATAGCTGAAAAGCGTGCCCGGCTCTTGGCTCGTGCGGCGCTTTGTCCGCCTCCGCTTATGCAGCAAGTGGTAGCGAAGCGACCTTTACAAATGCCTATATTTACACCTGAAAAGAAACCTGAGGTGCAGGTAGTCGGTAAGCGTCCCTTGCAAATGCCCATTTTCAAAAAGCCTGTGGAGCCGGCTCCTTTGCCTGCGCCCATTGAAAAGCCTGCGGCGCCGCCAAAAAAAGAAGTGCCGCCTAAAAAAGAAGTGCCAAGGAAAAATTCTGATTCACTTGAAATTCCAAAGGATGCCAAGAAAAAAAATGACCTATCCTTCCTAGAAGGATGTTGGATAAGTGATCGTGGTCTAGTAAATTCTCGCACACGCCGCCCCATTGTGGTGGAATATTGCTTCAATAAAAATGGGCAAGGACGACGCATTATTAGAGAATCACGAGGAATGATTTGCACAGGTAGCGTGAGTGCTCGTTTTAGCGGTAGCACCAGTCTTGCCATGACTGCCCCCGAAGCTCGTTGCCCACGTGGTACGTCCTATGTTGGGCAAACCGTGCAATGCACAGGCAATGAAAACAGTACCATATGTCGTGGGCGTGAAAACAATTCTGACACACGCTGGGATGCCAAATTTCGTAGGAAATAATTATGAATACAAAACATACATTTATCAGTCTTATACCCGGCGGTTGTCCGCAATTTCTTGATTTTGAAATATCGCTTGCAACGCTGCCACGCATGCGTCGCTCGTTCAAAGAAGAAAAACGTAGCGAAAAACAAGGTGTAACACAAAATTACGAGCATTTTTTGCGTTGCCTTGAAGATGAAGACGGCGTTTTTGTGGATCAATTGGATGGAAAAGTTTGCGATGCTGATTATAGCTTCGATACGAGAAATGCCATTAAAATTTGGCAAGATACTTGGGTACCCATTCCATTTTTACGCACACGCGGGCAAAAATGGCCTGATGGCGGTGAGCGTTTTGAATATGGCCCGTCAAATTGGGTTCGTGCTCGCATGACACAAAAAGATAATGATACTCTGGTCTTGACCATTGTTTTTGACACGAATGTGGAGGACTTTCCTACGCATTTGGCACAAAACGCAACTCATGCACCCCATGCAACGCCGGAAGGCGTCGAAAGCATGGGTGCTGAAAATGCCGATTATACAGGCGAGCAATATTATGCCCTGTCACCTCGTGATGTTGTGGCACACGGAGGCTTTGCGCTTGCTCCGCATGTGCGTGATAATGCTTGGTTTTTGAATGCACCTTGGGTGGATCAATGGCTCATGAATGTGTATGATGCCTATTGCACCAAAAACTATAAAAAACGTGGTTCGTGGAAGGATGACGAAGAATATGTTCTGAAGCATCTTGCCAGTTATTTAACATGGTTGGAAGTGGTTAAGCTCCCTTTAAGCACTGTCAATGTGCAGGTCATCAATCCTGAACGGGAACAGCCCGTGGAGGTGGATCTCATTCTTGATATTGGCAACTCACGCACCACGGGTATCTTGGTGGAAACGCTTCCCGGTCGCATAACCAATCTTAATGATTCATATTTATTAGAGTTACGTGACCTTTCTCGTCCGCATCTTATTTATAATGATCCTTTTGAAACTCGCATTGAATTTGTGGAAGCGGATTTTGGCGATGACGCTCTGAGTCGTCGTTCGGGGCGACGTACACCGGCCTTTGCTTGGCCGTCATCGGTGCGTGTGGGAGTGGAGGCTGCTCGCCTTGCCACACATGCTGTCTGCGCCGAAGGCTCCACCGGCATGTCCAGCCCCAAACGCTATTTATGGGACGAGCGGCCTTGGCAGCAGTCTTGGCGTTATAATACGGGCGGCCCCCATGAGCCCATGGTCACACGCGGACTTTTTCCTCGTCAAGTGAATAGGGAAGGCACTCCACTATGTTGCTTTGGGGACGCTTTATTCAAAAATTCCCCTTCATTGCGGCATCAAGAGCAAGAGCCGGCCTTTGAATCTTTATTCACTCGCTCTTCGCTCATGCTGTTTATGATGGGAGAAATTTTAACCCAAGCTTTGGTTACCATAAACGCACCGTCTACGCGCGCCAAACGTGAATTGCCTAATATGCCCAGACGTTTACGTCGTATTATTTTTACCGTACCCACAGCCATGCCCGTGGCCGAAAAACGTATATTCAGACGCTGGGTGACGTGGGCTGTGCGTGTGGTTTGGGAGGCACTTGGCTGGAATCCGTGGTATGTGGGCTTAAAGGAAAGAGCGAGCTTAAATGCCAGCGATTATCGCACAAGTCCGCAAGTTCGTTGCGATTGGGACGAAGCCTCTTGTTCGCAAATAGTTTATATTTACAATGAATTAGCGCTTAAATATCATGGGGATGCCCATCATCTTTTTGGCCTGCTTGGTAAAGTGCGTCCCGAATATGATAACAAACCTTGCATGCGCATAGGTTCCATTGACGTGGGCGGCGGTACTATGGATTTGTCCATTGCCACCTACGAGCTTGCCAGCGGTGAAGGCGATACGGCACGCATAATTCCGCACATGGAGTTCCGTGACGGCTTTAATATTGCAGGCGATGAAGTCTTGCGTGATATGGTGAGCCAGCACATTGTCCCTTGTCTCATGGAAGCTTTCAATCAAAGCGGTGTGAGCGATACTCGCACCTTAATCGGCTTGCTCTTTGGGCGAGATGCCATTGGTGTATCACAAAAGCAACGTAATTTGCGCGCGCGCTTTGTGCGCCAAGTGGCAGTGCCCATTGCCGTGGGTATGCTGGCACTGTGCGAGTTGCTCTATCAAAACACCACAGAAATACAAGAAAATCATGCGCCCTTTACTTGTCGTTTCAGTGATTTCTTTCAAGCGGACAAAAAAGATTTGTCCCTCGAAAATGAAATATCTGACGAAGAAAAATATGTGCCCTTTGCTATTTTAAGCGATTTGATACATTTGCCGGAATCGTTTTTCTATCCAAGACCTCAAGAGCATATTATTGCTGAAGTTGAGCAATGCATAAAAGGCTTTTTGCCGGCAGATGTTGAATTTTCTCTGATGGATGTGGTGCTACGCATTAACCCAAGTGCGGTGGAAAACACCATTCGCTCCACCCTTGGCCCGGCGCTTGCGGCGCTTTGCGAAATGGTACACCTATTGGAATGTGATATACTTATGCTCACCGGAAGACCCAGTGCTTGGAATGGCATTGTGGCGCCGGTGCTGGCAAAATTGCCCGTGCCCATGCATCGTATTTTGCCCATGCGCCAATATCATGTGGGTAATTGGTATCCTTTTGCCGATGTGCACGGGCGCATTACCGACCCTAAGACCACGGTGGTGGTGGGTGCCATTTTATGTGCGCTGGCCGAAGGACATCTGGAAGGATTTTCTTTTGATGTTACTAATTTACAACTCTCGTCCACGGCTCGTTATGTGGGTGAAATGGATATAAACGGACAACTTCGCCGCCCGAAAGTATGGTTTGAGGTGGATGTGGACAGTAAGGACAGTGTGGAGCTTGAAAGGGTGGTGAGCTTTGGCGGCCCCTTACCCATTGGCTATCGGCAAGTGGACGCCGATCGCTGGCCTTCCACACGCTATCACCTCTTGACGTTTACCACAGAAGCTGCCAGACGTAGGGCTTCGGGGCGTTTACCCTATCAAGTGGAAGTTCGGCTTAATGTTTCAGATATTTGGGACAGTAATGATGACCGTGACGAAGGTGAATTTTCCATTGACGGCATAACCGACAAAGAAGGAAATACTGTCAATAAAGGCGATTTAGACATACGTTTACAAACGCTTCCTCTTGATGAAGGGTATTGGTTAGACACCGGTATCATTAATAATGCTTAATGTTTTGGAGAATATATGCACGCAGAAGATCAACAACTTGCACAGCATTGTGCTCAGCTTGAACAAAATACCCAGCGAGCTATGCAATGGCTAGAGTATAATAAAGCGCATGTGGGTAAGGAATACCAAAGCATTCAAGCGGAATTGCGCCGTGCCGGTCGTGCTTACAATAAATGTACCGTGGCAGCCATGCGCAAAATGTGTGTGGGAGTTTTTGGGCCAAGTCAAGCGGGCAAAAGCTATCTTATCTCTACGCTTGCGCGCGATAAATATGGTAATCTGCTTGCAAATTTTAATGGGCAAACGCATGATTTTATCACAGAAATAAATCCTGAAGGCGGAAAGGAATCTACCGGCCTTGTGACTCGCTTTACAACGACAGCGCCGGAAAATCTTCCCGAAGGTCATCCCATACGCTTACGTCTGCTCACCGAATGTGACATTGTGCGAGTGCTTGCCAATACTTACTATGCTGATTGTGAGCATAAGGAAAATCCTAATCAAGAAAAATTGTTGGCCGATGTACATCAGCTTGAAAGTTTGTATAGTAAGCTGCACAACAATGAAGTGTCCGGTGACGATATGGAAGAATTGCGAGAATATATTTTGCGCAATTTTGCTTCTCGTCCGCGTGTACAGCTCTTGCAAAAAGCTTATTTTGAGCGTGCCATTGAGCTGGCGCCAGGCTTGAATTTACAAGGGCGTGCAAAATTGTTTGCCTTGCTTTGGGATAACGTTGCCCCCTTTACAGAATTATATTTAACTCTTTGTAAAGTCTTGCAATCTCTTTCTCACGCTCAAGAGGCGTATTGCCCCATTGAGGCTCTCATTCCGAGGGAAAACAGTATTATTGACGTGACATTGTTGCATGGGCTGCTTGAACATTCGCAGGACACTCTTTCCGGTGACTTGCTCAGCATTGTGGGCAATAACGGAAAAAAAATAAGCGTTTCTCGCACTTTAATTACTGCACTCACTGCCGAAATTACCATTCCCATGAGCGAAAAGCCCGACGATTTTTTTGACCATACGGATTTACTTGACTTTCCGGGCTATCGTTCACGCTTAAAGCTTGAAAATGTACGCCAAGAACTTGAGCGTAAGGGAATGCTCGAAAATCTGTTTTTGCGTGGTAAGGTTGCATATTTATTTGAAAGATATTGTGCCGAAAAAGAACTTACCAGTATGCTGTTGTGCATTGGCCCCGGTAACCAAGAGGTGCAGGATTTACCACGCGCCGTGCAACAATGGATTGCCACCACCCACGGCGAAACGCCGGAGCGTCGTGCGGCCTCCGGATCCACATCGGCTTTGTTTTTTGTATTATCCAAAATGGATATGGAGTTTGAAAAGAAAAAGGGGACGCCATCGGTGGAAACGCGCTGGACCACACGCTTTCAATCATCTCTTTTGGACTTTTTTGGTAAAAATGACGATTGGCCCACCAATTGGGACGGTAAAAAAGCTTTTGACAACGTCTTTTTATTGCGTAATCCTAATTTTAGGTTCGAAGCCGTTTTTGACTTTGAAGGCGATAGAGAAGTTGGCATCCGCGGCGATCAAGTGGACTATGTGGCAGAGGTGCGTGAGGCCTTTTTGCAATCTGCTGTGGTGCAAAATCATGTTTTTGATCCGGAAAAAGTGTGGAATGCTGCCATGGAGCTTAATGACGGCGGCATCAGTCTTTTACGTGCGGCCTTGCGTCCTTTGTGCAATCCCTCGTTGAAGCGTAAGCAAATACTTGTAACTTTAGCGCAAACCACGGAACGGGTGCAGGCCATATTAAGCCCGCACTGGAAGAGTGATGATAAAAATGAAGAACGTAAACGCAAGGAAACTTTTGCCCGAAATATTGCGGTTATTTTGTCAAAAATTATAGAATTTCAGCGTTTTGGTGAGTTTTTGCGTGCGTTTTTAATAGTTGATTATGATTTGCATACCTTGTATTTTAAGAGTGAACAACAGCGCCTTTTCCAAGGAGAGCAGGGCACGGCTGTGGTAGGTTCGCGAGTGAATTCGCAAAGCTTGCTTGAGGATGTTTTTGGTGAATTTTCCATGGACGCACACAGTAGCGTACAGGAAAGCATGCCTGATTTTGATGCTCAATATGAAGATGAAGCTTCGCGTTTTACGGATATTGTGCTGCAACATTGGATTAAGCAAATGCGTGAACTTACAAGCAATGTTAAGGCGCAGCAGTATTTTAGATTTCCGGAGCGAGAATGGGGGCTTATGATACATGAACTTATAACGGCCATGACTCGTTTGCAAATTCCGGCAAAAATGACCGAACAACAAAGGCTTGTTTCCGGATATGGCAATGTGGCGCGTGAAAAACTTGTTTGGAAACAAGTGAGTCTTGCAGCGGATATGCTGAACGCTTTTATTTGCTGGCTTGGCTTTGACCCTCGCTTTACCACGACCGAACAGCGTACAATTTTGACGCAAGGTCGAACTTTGTCTATTTTTGCGCCGCCGGAAAAAAATAACTATCCATTTATTCCGGAACAAGCTCCGGCTTATGACCGTGCATATTATGTGGACTGGTTGCGAGCTTTTGTGTATATGGTTCAAGAAAATGTGGAAACGCATGGCGATGCTACATTTAATCGTGAACAAAATATAGAACTTGGAAAAATTTTAGAAAATTATACAGTGCCGAGCATTCAATAAATGCTCATAAGCGAAAGAGCATACTTCATTAATACTTGAAATTACACTATTCTACTAATAATTCAATCTATTGCTAGAATTTTATTTATCAAGTATTCATGAAGATATGCTTATAAAGGATTTTTATGCCAGCGAAATTTATTCCGGATACCAAGAGAGGGCCGGGAAACGGCTTAATTGTTGTTAACCCAATTTCTTGTAAATCTGCTCCCACTTTTGCTCTTTATAGGTCTTCTGATCGGTTGTGTCTTTCTGAAGAAGGGTGGCAAAGTTCCGAAGTTTTTTTGAAACCAAGAACATGGAACTGCCATGACAATGCTCTGCTTTTGGCGGTGGATAATAGTGTTGTTAACTGCTTAGATAAATTAAATACTTATAAAATTGTTGTCAAGGAAGGCGATGCCAATGAATCCTTTACCTTGAGCATTGAAGATATTATTCAAGCAACGCTTGACGGCGGTCAGGGCGTTGGTATGGGCGGATGTACGGCCATACCCTTGCAAGAGCAAAGGCCGGAGCAGGGCGCACATACTGAGGACGTGGCACTTCAGGATGAGCCTAAGGTTGAGCCTAAGACCGAGCCCATGCCCTCCCTCGCTCAACGCACTCCCCCAAGTAGTGAAGGAAATTTGGACAAAATTAGCATGCCCAAGGGAGAGATACCGCAAAAGAAAACCGGCGGGAAAAAGAAAGGAATGCTACTGATTATGATATTCTTGGTGCTTGCGTTGCTTGGCGGAGCTTTTTGGTGGTTTATGCAATATGGCCAAAATATACCCGTGGCTACGCCGACCAAGGAAAATGGCGTAAGGGAAAATGTCGTAAGAGAAAATGTCGTGGTCGACAAGCCAAAAACCGCTAAAACAGAAGATACGCAAAAAATTCCCGTGCAAAGAAAAACAAGCAGCGCTATGGATGAAGCCCGCATGCTCTTGCGTAAAAACGAAGATGGCGCCGCCAGTAAAACACTTGCGGATTCATTAAGACAGTTGGCAGCCAATGACTCGCTTGCCCAAGATGCCGTCTTTCTTTTATTAGAAGATGCCGCACAGAAGGGAGAGATCTCGGCCATGCGTGAGTTAGGAAATTTTTACGACCCAACTATTACTGCAGGGAAGGGAAGCATTACCCCCGATGTGCGTGAAGCATATAGCTGGTATGCTAAAGCCTTACAGGGAGGCGATACGAAAGCTATTGCGGATTTGAATAGGTTACGGGTTCAGGTAAAGAAAATTGCTAAAGATGGCGACGCCGACGCTGTGCAGTTGTTGCGGAATTGGTAGAGTAAAATTTTATCTGACATGTTTTTACTGTTTGAGGTGATTACATGAAGTGCATACGAAAAATTTATTCAAAGAGAGCAGAGGTTTTTTAGTAATGGTGCGCATATTTTTTTCTTTTATTATGACTTTATTGGCGATTTCAGTGTTAGCGCTGAGTCAAGTGTCGTATGTTTTTGCGCAAAATTTTCGTGTTTGCATTGTAAATGATAATATTCCTTATAGTTTTAAAGAACAAGGGCAGTGGCATGGTTTTGACGTAGAAGTGTTTCATAAGCTTAATTTATCCTCAAAATTTGAAATGATAGAAGCTGAATTTGCCGTGGCCTTGGCCATGCTTGAGCAAAATAAATGCAATATGCTCTTGCCCAGTATTAAAATTACCGATGAAATAAAGGAGCGTTTTCTTGTGGCAACGCCGCATCTGGTGTCTAATTTGCGTGCTCTGGTGCTTAAAGATAGTCCCTTGCAAAGTAAAAGCGATTTAGAAGCCGGTATTATTGGCGTCATTAAGGGAGATACTGCCGAAGATTATGCATTGCAAGAGTTCACAAGTGCTACAATTATTGCTTTAAACGAGGAAGATGAATTGATAGAGCTTTTGATGAACGGAGACATTGAAAGTATTATAGGGAATTTCACATATTTACGCAAATTGCAAAAACAAAGTTTAACTTTGGAATTGCTGAAGCCTGTTTTGAAACATGAACAGTTTGCTTTTATTTTTCCTAAGAACTCAGAAGATTTAAGAAATCAAGTGAGCCAACAAGTCATAGAATTGCAAAATAATGGTGGTATGTCGCAATTGTATGAAAAGTGGTTTAATTAATATACT